>NZ_JAUTXS020000013.1:0-71767 GCF_030658255.1 Pseudomonas sp. RAC1 | reverse complement strand
TCGAAACCGGTGTAACGACGCTCATGCTTGGGAATCAGAATGGGCGCAAAACTACCGTCTCGATCACGGGGGATATCCAGCCGCAGCGGCCCCTCTCCAGTCAGAACCGTCTTGCCAGTCCTGCCATTGCGCTGGTTGGTTTCATCCACCGGACGCTGCGCGCCCGGCAGATACCCCAGATGGTGACTGAGCTCGGCGTTCAAGGCCCGTTCGATCAGCGCCTTCTTGAACGCCGCAGAGGCGTCTTCGATAGCCTCCGCAGTCATCAGGCCCTCACCGAACTGCTCGAGCAGCTCCTTGGGGATTTTTGGTAGGTCACGCAGGGGGTTCTTCTTGGTTGGCATACATGCACCTCTTGCTCATGTTATGCCCGAACACAAAATTTCTGACATACCCCAACTTGGTTTCCGTCACCCATGGTCTGGGCCGTCTCAAGAACGTTTAAGTGCTGGCGACCGGAAGGCGCTGACACTCCTTGTCAGCGCCATGCGTCCTAAATGGCAAGAGGGCCCCGCCCCCTCACCTCACCAAATACCCCCCATCCACCACCACAACCTCCCCCGTCACATAACTCGCCGCCCCCGAACACAAAAACACCGCAACCGCCGCCACTTCCTCCGGCTGCCCCACCCTCCCCATCGGCGTCATCTCCATCCACTTACAAAACCACTCCCTATTCTCCATCCCCCCTCGCGACAAATCCGTCTCGATATACCCCGGCGCCACGGCATTCACCCGAATCCCCTGCCCCGCCACTTCACTGGCCAAGCTCTTGGTCAACATATGCACCGCCGCCTTGGACGCGTTATACGCCACCTGCTGCTGAGGCACGTTCGACACTAACCCCGACATGGACCCGACATTCAACACCGCCCCGCGCCCCTGTTCGCGCATGATCGGCAGCGCTGCGCGGCAGCAGCGGAACACGGCGTCGAGATTGACCGCCATCACGTCGCGCCAGGCCTGGTCGGGGTACTGCTCGGTGCAGCCGTGGCTGGCGATGCCGGCGTTGTTGACCAGCACATCCAGTCGGCCGTGCCACTGGTGGGCGCGCTCCACCAGGCGGGCGGCGGCGTCGGGTTCGGTGAGTTCGGCTTCGATGAAGCGAAAGGCTACGCCTGCTTCTTCCAACACCGCGGCTGCGGCGTCGTTGAAGCGGCGGCCGCTGATGACCACATAGGCCCCCACTTCGCCCAGGGCCTGGGCGATCGCCAGACCAATGCCGCGTGTTCCGCCGGTCACCAGCGCGACTTGGCCGTCGAGCCTGAATTTATCAAGGATCATGTCTACCTCTTCTTATGATGGTGGGTGCATTCGCGAGGACGCTCTACAGATCGACATTGCTCGGCAACACCACCAGATCGCGCACCGTGACGTTGCGCGGGCGGCTGAGCATGAACAGCACCGATTCGGCCACTTCGCGTGGCTCCATCAGCGAGCCGTTGGCCAGGGCTTCATTGAGCTTGTCCTTGGGCCAGTCCTTGAGCAGTGCGGTGACCACCGGGCCTGGCAGCACCGAGCAGACGCGGATGCCGTGGCGCGCCACCTGGCGGCGCACGGTGTGAGCGAAGGCCTGCACGGCGAACTTGGAGGCGGTGTAGACCGGCTCGCACACCACCGGCACCACGCCGGCCACGGAGCTGGTGATGACGATGTCGCCGGTGCAGCGCTCGACCATGTGCGGCAGCACCGTGCGGATGGCGCGGAAGGTGGCGTTGACGTTGAGGTTGAGCATGCGGTCCCAGGCGTCCGGGTCCGCTTCGAGCACGTCGCCTCCGACATAGGCGCCGGCGTTGGCGTGGAAGATGTCCAGGCGGCCGTAGCGCCTGAGGATGGCGGGCAGCAGGCCGTTGACGCTCGCGGGATCGAGCAGGTCGGCGACCCAGGGTGAGGCGTTGCCGCCGAGTTCGTGGCAGGCCTGCTCCAAGGCCTGCTCGGAGCGGTCGATCAACATGACCTTGGCGCCTTCGGCGAGCATCGCCCGTGCGCATTCCAGGCCGATACCGGCCGCTGCGCCGGTGATGGCGGCGACTTTTCCAGTGAGGGTGTGCATGGTGTATCCCTTACAGCCAGACGGTTATGGAAAACCAATCCTTGACCCGACCTGTCCGTAGATCGGGCTGCCCGGCCACACGCGCGGCGGGTTGCCATGGCGCGTGCGGCGGGCCCATGCCTGCCTTCGCCCCGAGGGGCGGTCAGGGCAGTGTAGTCGCTGTGGCGGGTTGTGCGAGCGGTTGTGCTCAGCGCACGGGTTTGAGCTTGAGCAGTGCGCCGTCGTACCAGACCAGCGCCACGTCGCCGGCGGCGGTGGTGTAGAAGATCTGGCCGGCACCTTTGACCGGGCCCCAGGAGCCGGTTTCACAGCGCACGGAATACGCCGTGGTATCGCTCATGCCCAGCTTGTCGAGCAGGGCCAGCTTGTTGGCGGCGGGGGTACTGGTAAGCGCATTGATGCTCGGGTCTTTGCACGCATCGTCCGGCCCGTCCTGGGCATCCCATTTCAGCAGCTCGGGGCTGAAGGTGAGGGTTCTGTTCATCAGGCTTGGGTCGTTATCGACCAGTGCCTGCACGCCATCGTCGGACACCGCCACACCGGCGACGCTCCAGCGGCCATCGAAGGAAAAGCCCTGCGCCTCGGTGGCCGAGGGCTTGGCAGTATTGCCCGCATCGCAGGCTGCCAGTGCCAGCAGCCCAACGGTCAAGACAAAGGGTTTGGCCAACGGATACATTCAACTATCTCCCTGAAAAAAGTGTCTGAAGTGTTGGGGGCAGGCTGGAAACAACCCGCCTGGATAGTTCAGCACGTAAAGGTCATCTGTTCGAAGCGCTGCCGCGCGAGCGCGCCGTGCTAGCATCCTCAAACTTGGATGTGGGGCAATGACTTGGACCAGGATGGGTTGTCGGTCAATACAGGGTCGGCGGTGGGTTCGACGTCATCGTCACGTGCAGCACAACACACATTGAAGAGCGCCCATGCATACCCAGACTCTAGAGCTGTCGCAGTATTTGTCTCAACCCGAAAGAAATGCCATTGCCGAGATCGAAGCCACCACCAGCATCCTCAGGCTAGTGACTCGTATCACCCGCATGAAGTTCGCGGCGATTGCCAAGTTCAACGAAGACGAATGGCTCACCTGCTCGGTGCACGACCCCGACGACATCGGCCCGGACGTCGGCGAAAGCGTGCCGATCGAAACCACCATCTGCGATGAATTCCGCACCCTGCCCAGCGCCTTGCTGATTCCGTCGATCAGCGAGGTGAAGCGCTTCGCGCAAAAGCCGATCGTGCGTCAGTACAACCTGGAAAGTTATGCCGGCGTGCCGATCTTCCTGCCGGATGGGCGTTTGTACGGCGCGCTGTGTGCGCTGGACATCACGCGCACCGCCCTGGACGATCCTGATCTGGCAGAAACCCTCACGCTGTTCTCGCGGCTGATCGGCTGCATCTTCTACAACAACCTGCAGCAGGACGCCGACGAACCGTCGATGCATTACGCCCGCTGAAAACACACCCCCGCCAAACGCCTACAGGGCACCACGCTGCTTGCAGCGGGTGCCCTGTTCAGGGTGACGCCGATCAGAGGCGGAAGCGGCCGACCAGGTCGTTGAACGAGATGGCCAGGCGCGACAGCTCCTGGGCCGAGGCGGTGGTCTGGTGGGCGCCGGCTGCGGTCTGGGTGGAGAGGTCCTGGATGTTGACCAGGTTCTTGTCCACTTCGCGGGCCACGTGGGCCTGCTCTTCGCACGCGGTGGCGATCACCAGGTTGCGGTCGTTGATGCTGGCGATGCCCGAGGCGATGGATTCGAGCGCCTGACCGGTGGCCGTGGCCAATTGTTGGGTGTTGTTGACCAGCGTCTGGCTCTTGGCCATGGCCACCACCGCTTGGTCGGCACGGGCCTGGACGCTGCCGATCATCTGCTCGATCTCCACCGTCGAGGACTGGGTCCGGGCAGCCAGCGCCCGCACTTCGTCGGCGACCACCGCGAACCCGCGTCCTTGCTCGCCGGCACGGGCGGCTTCGATGGCGGCGTTCAGCGCCAGCAGGTTGGTCTGCTCGGCAATGCCACGGATCACGTCCAGCACCTTGGCGATGTCTTTCACCTGGCCGGCCAGGTGCTCGACGGTGTCCGAAGAGGCCTGGATTTCCACGGTGGCGTTGTTCACCGCAGCCACCGCCTCACGGGCTTGGCCCACGCCTTGGTCGGCCTGTTCGCGGGCAGCTTTCGAGGCTTCGGAGGTGGACACGGCGTTGCGCGCCACTTCGTCCACCGACGAGGTCATCTCGTTGACGGCGGTGGCCGCCTGCTGGATTTCGTCGTTCTGCTTGAGCAGGCCACGGCTGCCATCTTCGGTCACCGAGTTGAGCTCTTCGGCGGCCGAGGCGAGTTGGTTGGCGGCGTCGGAGATCTGGTGCAGGGTCGACTTGAGGCTGTTCTGCATGTCGCCGATGGCGTTGATCAGTTCGCCGGTTTCGTCGCGGCTGGTGCTGGAGACTTTCTGGGTCAGATCGCCTTGGGCGACGCGCTGGGCAGCCGTCACCGCTTCGACGATGGGTCGGCTGATCAGGCGGCTGATGAACAGACCCAGGGCGAAGGCGATGATGAAGGCGATGACGATACCGGCGTACAACACCGTGGTCACTTGGTTTTCCAACGCATCGGCGTCCTTGGCCCCTTCACCGATCTGACGGTTGTTGGATTCGACCATGATGGTCAACTCGGACAGGATCTTGTCGTACGACTGTGCCAACTCACCCGACAGCACCGCACGGGCACTTTTCAGATCACCCGCCTGGGCCAGGTTGACCACCTGCTGCAGTTGCGCCTGATACACCGGCCACAACTTTTCCATGCGATCGCCCGCTGCCCGCTCGTCATCTTCCAACGGCGTTGCGCGATAAGTGGCGAAGGCTTTTTCACTGGCGGCGCGGTCGGCTGCCATAGCACGCAGGATTTGATCCTTGATCGCTTGATCAGCGTTTTCGGCAGTCGCGGTAATCAAAGAATAAAGGTCGCGCTGCTGGGAAATGGCCATAGCCCTGGCCTCCCCGGTTTTGGACACCGACACCAGGTTGTTGGAGAACACCAGGCCGAGGCTCTGCGCCATCTGGCTGACACCGCGCCCGCCCAGGAGACCGATGGCCAGAGTGATGAGCGCGCAGACACCGAAGGCCGTCATAAGTTTGGTCGATAATCGTGCGTTTCTGATGAAATTCATTTCAATCTCGAATGTAAGTGGACATACCAAACTGATCGGCACTATAACGCCATTATTGAATGTTTATTTTAGGATCCAATATACAGTGCGCCCATACAGCTTGTTCGTAATGAGAGTAATTCCGAATAAATTAATAGGCTGAATGCCTATACAGGTGCGCGTATATGTCGCACTTCGGCAGTTTTAAGTTAATAGACAGCGGTGCACTCGACAGGTATGTGAATGCCTTGACTGATGGATTCGTCTACAGCCGTACGGAAATCCCAACTACGCTGAACAGCAGCGGCGCATCGCTCGACCTGGGTCGGACGGTCAGCGCCAGGCACAGTCATCACAGGAGTCGTCGATGAAGCTCACCCCCCTCTCTGCTGCTGGGAACCCTGCTCACCTGCTGCGCCCTTCAGGCCACAGCCGCCGATCAATACTTGCCTGACCTGGTGCAAAAAGCGCCCTACAAGGCGGCCTACGCCAAGATGCTGGTGCTGCCGGAGTGGATCAGCCAGGCCAAAGGCACCGCCACGCCGCTGCGCAAGGTCAAGCTGGGCGACGACACGGTGCTGGTGGGTAACGTGTGCAAGCCCCACGACTGCAAGGACAACCAACTGGTGGTGGTCTTCAACGCCAAAGGCACGCAATCATGGGGCTTGCTGGCCACCCGCGAGGACAGCGATGGCGCGTTCGAGAAGCACTACCTCGGCTCGCCGAACGAGGCCGTGAGAGCGCTGCTGGAAACCACCTTCGAGCGGGACAATCCCGACGACTGAACACCACGGCCGGGGCTGCATGGCAGCCCCGCCGCGCCTCAACCGCGCATCATGTCCGCAGCCTGCTCGGTGGCTTCGGTGGTGCGCGTCGCCAGCTTCCTCACCTCATCGGCCACCACGGCGAAGCCCCTGCCCGCCTCGCCGGCACGGGCCGCTTCGATGGCCGCATTGAGTGCCAGCAGGTTGGTCTGGCTGGCGATGCTCTGGATAGTGCCGACGATCTGCGTCAGCTTGGTGATGTTCGATTCCAGGGTGCGCTGGTGCGCCGCCTCGGTCTCGCGCATGGCGTTCTGCTGGTGCTGCAGGTCCACGTCCACCAAGGCCCCCACCACCCGCAGCGGCGCGCCGCTGGCATCGCGCTTGGTCTGGCCACGGGCACGGAACCAGCGGTACTCGCCGCTCTTCATCTTCAGCCGGTACTCGACATCGAAGGGGGTCTTGCCGCTGCGGTCGTTCAGGTGCGCCTGGAAGGCCTCCAGGCTATAGCCCTTGTCGTCCGGGTGCAGGCGCGAGGCCCAACTGTCGAGCACATCGGGGAATTCCTCGACAGTCTCGAAACCGAGCAGACGGCGGAACTGCGGCGACCACCAGAAGGGGTTCTTCGGGTTCACCGGATCCCCGGCGATCACTTCCATGTCCCACAAGCCATCGGAAAGCATTTCGCGCGCCAGCTCGAAGCGGGTGATGATCACCTCGTGCTCGGCCGCGCGCTCGAGCTCATCGTGGATGTCGCGCAGGGCGCCGGCCACGCGCAGCGGCGTGCCACGGCCGTCGCGCAGGGTTTCGCCCTGGGCGAAGAACCAGCGGTAGCTGCCGTCCTTCATGGCCAGGCGATTCTTGACCCGATAGGGCGTCATGCCGGACTTGTCGTTCAGGTGGCGGGCGAAGGCATCCAGCGTGGCCGCGCGATCGTCCGGGTGGAGTCGGTCGGCCCAACTGGCCAACACGTTGGGAAAGTCTTGCTCATTGCGGAAGCCGAGCATTTCGCGGAACTGCTGCGACCACCAGAAGCGATTGCGCGGGTTGACCGGGTCGCCCGCGACCACTTCCATGTCCCACAAGCCCTCGCTGGAGGCACGGTTGACCAGGTCGAAGCGGGTTTCCGAAGCGCGCGCCGTAGCGTCGGCCTCGGCCAGCAACTGACGCGCCGACTCCAGCTCGCGCTCGAGTTCGGCGATGCGCGCCTGGTCCTGCGCGGCCTGCGATTCACGGGAGGTCCAGGCCTGTTGCACGGCCATCCAGTTGGCCGGGCCTTGGTCTGCAAGGGACAACGATTGGGTCAGCTGTTTGAGCGCCTGAAGCTCGCCGGACCGGCGGAAGAGATGCAGCATGTTTGGGGTACTCGAAGGAAGACGGGGCGCCTTTCCATGGCTAACGAGGTGGATCTGCAATGCACGCCAGTGCGGGCTGCGCAAGCCCGGCACGGGCAACGCAGCCTTCGACCCGCGCGGCAGTCGAAAGGTTGCGTTGCATTACTGGCGATATGATATCCAAGCCCTGGGGTTTGCGCTGCGTCCTCATCGAACCACTGGTCGCCCGCCGCCTTCGCGCCCCGGCTACGGCATGCCCAACCAGGCCGGCAAGGCCAGCGAGATGAACGGCACGTAGGTCACCAGCACCAGGAACAGCAGCAGGATCGACAACCACGGCAGCGCCGCGCGAATGGTCTGGCCCAGGGTCAGGCCGGTCACCGCACTGGTGACGAACAGGTTCAGCCCCACCGGCGGGTGCACCAGGCCGATCTCCATGTTCACCACCATGACGATGCCCAGGTGAATCGGGTCGATACCCAGCTTCATGGCGATGGGGAAGAAGATCGGCGCCAGGATCAGGATGATCGCCGACGGCTCCATGAAGCTGCCGGCCACCAGCAGCACCACGTTGACCATGATCAGGAAGCCCAGCGGCGTCAGGCCCTCGGACAGCACCCATTGGGTGATCTGCTGGGGAATCTGCTCGGTGGTCAGCACATGGGCGAAGAGCATGGCGTTAGCGATGATGAACAACAGCATGATGGTCAGCCGGCCGGATTCGAGCAGCACCTTGGGGCACTCGCGCCAGCTCATGTCGCGGTACACGAACAGGGCGATGAACGCCGAGTACACCGCCGCCACCGCCGCCGCTTCGGTGGGGGTGAACATGCCGCTGTAGATGCCGCCGAGGATGATCACCAGCAGCAACAGCCCCCAGAACGCCCGGCGCGCGGTACGCAGCCATTCGGCGAAACTGGCCCGTGGCTGCGCGGGCAGCTTCTTGATGCGTGCCACGATGTAGATGGTCACCATCAGGAACAGGCCCAGCAGGATGCCCGGCACCACACCGGCCATGAACAGCTTGCCCACCGAGGTTTCGGTGGCGGCCGAGTACACCACCATGACGATCGACGGCGGAATCAGGATGCCCAGGGTGCCGGCGTTGCAGATGATCCCGGCGCCGAATTCCTTGGGATAGCCCGAGCGCACCATGCCGGCCACGGCAATCGAGCCCACCGCCGCGACGGTGGCGGGCGATGAACCGGACAACGCGGCGAACAGCATGCACGCCAGCACCGCCGCAATCGCCAGGCCGCCGCGAATGTGGCCGACGCAGGCGTTGGCGAAATCGATCAGGCGCTGGGCCACGCCACCGGTGGTCATGAACGCGCCCGACAGCAGGAAGAACGGGATGGCCAGGAAGGTGTAGCTGTCGGACGTCTCGAACAGCTTGATCGCCAGCGAGCTGAGCGAGTCCTGGCTGAACAGCAGGATCGACACCGCGCCGGACAGCCCCAGGGAAATGGCGATCGGCACGCCCAGGAACATGAACACGAACAGCAGCAGGAACAGGCAGATGACGGTCATCAGTGTGACTCCTCGCCCGGGTTGGCCAGTTTGCTCGCCTCGGCGGCTTCGTCTGCCAGGCCCAGTCCGGTCTGGCGGTGGGTGACGATGCGGTAGAGGATTTCCAGGTAACGCACGATGATCAGGGCAAAGCCGAACGGCACGATCAAGGCGATGTGGCCGACCTGGATGCCGTAGCGGTCCAGGTCCTCGGCACCGATGCCGGCGGCGAGCACGGCGCTCACCCACTTGAGGCTAGCGATCAGAAACAACCCGGCGTAGGCCAGGCAGCAGGCGCAGGCGATCATCGCCAGCACGCGCTGCACCGGTTTGCGCGCCCGTCGCACCAGCACGTCGACGCCCAGGTGGCCGGCGGTGCGCACGCCATAGGCGATACCGAAGAAGATCAGCCAGCCGAACAGCGCCTTGGTCAGGGCGATGCTCCAGGTCATTTCCTGGGCGTAACCCATCAGGTGATCGCCGATGTCGAGCAGCGGCTCGCTGGCGAAGCTGAAGCGGTCGCTGAGGCTGTAGAACAGCGTGTAGAGGTTGTTCAGGGCCACGTAGATGAAGGTGATCAAAGTCATGGCCGCCAGGAGAAAGGCGATCATGCCTTCCTCGAAATGCTCCCAGACGTATCTGATCCGTTGCATGGGCAATCTCCGGACAGGAAGGGGCCGGGCCGCCTGGCGAACAGGCGGCCGTGGGCGGTGACGTCGATCAGGACGGGGTGTTGGCGGCGTCGGCGGCCTTGATCAGGTCGGCGCCGATCTGCTCGGAGAACATGTCCCACACCGGACGCATGGCCTCGCGCCACTGCGCACGCTGCTCGGGGGTGAGCGCGTCGATCTCGCTGGTCTTGGCGTCGATGATTTTCTGCCGCGAGGCCAGGTTCAGTTCCTCGGCCTGCTTGTTCACCTCGACCGTGACCTTGTCCATGATCGCCTGGAGTTCGCCGCGCACGTCTTCGGGCAGGCTGTTCCAGAACTTGGCGTTGGTGATCACCATGTAGTCGATCAGGCCGTGATTGGTCTCGGTGAAGAACGGCTGCACTTCGTTGACCTTCTGGCTCTCGTAGTTCGACCAGGTGTTCTCGGTACCGTTGACGGTACCGGTCTGCAGGCCCTGGTAGACCTCGGCGAAGCTCATCTTGCGCGGGTTGGCGCGGATGGCCTTGAACTGTTCTTCGAGCACGCTGGAGGCCTGCACGCGGAACTTCAGGCCACGGGCGTCCTTGGGCAGGATCACCTTCTTGTTCGCCGACAGTTGCTTGAGGCCGTTGTGCCAATAGGCCAGGCCATGAATGCCCTTGTCTTCCATGGAGGTGAGCAAGGCCTTGCCCTGCGGGCCATGCTGGAAGCGGTCGACGGCGGCCAGGTCGTTGAACAGGAACGGCAGGTCGAACAGTTGCACCTGCTTGTTGTAGTGCTCGAACTTGGCCAGCGACGGCGCCAGCATCTGCACGTCGCCCAGCAGCAGGGCTTCCATTTCCTTGCCGTCGCCGAACAGCGAAGAGTTGGGGTAGACCTCGACCTTGACCTTGCCCTTGAGCTGCGGGTCGGCCTCCACCAGCTTCTGGAACATCAGCGCGCCCTGGCCTTTGGGCGTGCTGTCGGCCACCACGTGGGCGAACTTGATGATCACAGGGTCGGCGGCGTGGGCGAGCCCGGCCATGGAGACGGCGGCGGCGCACAACAGCGCCTGGGTCAGCTTCAACATCGATGTCACCTTTTATTGTTGTTGGATGGATCAGCAGGGAAGCATGCCAAGGGTACGATGGCCCATGTGGGCGTGTTTGCAGAATCTGCTTTTGTGTAAGCCTGCGTTTGGCTGGGGTGAACGCCCGCCTCGCGCTGGCGTGTTGGCCGAGGGTCAAGCGCTCGCGATCAGCCCAATGCCAACAGCCGCTGCGCGCGCAACAGCACCGGCGCATCGACCATCTGTCCGTCGAGCTGGAACGCTCCGGCGCCCTTGGCCGCGACACTGGCCTCGACCACCCGGCGCGCCCAGGCCAGCTCGTCGCTGCTCGGGGCGAGCACGCCATGAATCAACGGCACCTGACTGGGATGAATGCACAGCGCCCCACCATAGCCCATGTCGTAGGCATGGCGCATGGCCCGTTGCTGGCCCTCGGGATCGCCGATGGCCGGGAACACGCCGTCCAGCGGCGGCGCCAGATCGGCCCCTCGGGAATGCAACTGCACGGCCATGCGCGCCTGGTCGAGAAAACGCTGCGCGGCGGCGCTTTGGCTGTTGAGGTTCAGGTCCAGCGCCAGGTCGAGGCTGCCGAACGACAGGCGCTCGACGCCCTCGGCCCCGGCGATGCGTTCCAGCGCCAGCAAACCCTTGGCCGTCTCGATGATCGGCAGCACCGGCTTGCCGGTGCGCCAGGCCAGCGCCACCTGCGCGGCGCTCTCCACCTTCGGCAGCAGCACCGCAATCACCCCCGCGTGCAGGGCGCAGAACGCCAGGTCGTCGGCATGGCCGGGGTGCTGCGGGGCATTGACCCGCACCCACACCCGCGCCTGCGGCTGGGCGCCGAGGAAGGCGGCGAGGTTGTCGCGGGCCTGGGCCTTGAGCGCTTCCTCCACCGCGTCCTCGAAATCGACGATCACGGCATCGGCCCCGGCTGCCAAGGCCTTGGCGAAACGCTCGGGACGACTGCCCGGCACGAACAGCGCGGAACGCACGATGGATCGTTGCATCGCTATCGGCTCCATGTCCTTACACCACACCGGCGGCAGCGAGCCGGGCCTGGTCATCGCGGGAGAATCCCAGCTCTTCGAGAATCACCGCACTGTGCTCGCCCAGGCCCGGCACCGGGTCCATGCGCGGCGTGAAGGCGCTGTTGCGCCCTGGCGGCAGCAGCGACGGCAGCGCACCGGACGGACTGTCCACCTGGCGCCAGCGGTCGCGGGCCGCCAACTGCGGGTGCTGCCACACGCCGTGCATGTCGTTGACCCGGGCATTGGCGATCTGCGCCGCCTCCAGACGCGCCACCACCTCGTCCAGCGACAGCGTGGCGAAGCCATCGACGATGATCTGGCGCAACACCTCACGATGCTCGGAACGGCGGAAGTTGGCCGAGAAGCGCGGGTCGCTGGCCAGCGCCGGGTCGAGCAGCACCTGCTCGCAGAACACCTGCCATTCGCGCTCGTTCTGCAGGCCGAGCATGATCGTGCCGCCGTCACCGGTGGGAAACGGCCCGTAGGGGTAGATGGTCGAGTGCGAGGCGCCCGCGCGCGGCGGCGGCGGCGCGCCGTCGTAGGCGTAGTACATCGGGTAGCCCATCCACTCCACCAGGCTTTCCAGCATCGACACATCGATGCGGCTGCCCACCCCGGTCCTGTCGCGCAGCAGCAGCGCCGAGAGCACGCCGGTGTAGGCGTACATGCCCGCGGCAATGTCGGCCACCGAGCAACCGGCCTTGGCCATCTGTTCCTCGCCCGGCCCACCGGTCACCGAGAGGAAGCCGCCTTCGCTCTGGATCAGCAGGTCGTAGGCTTTCTTCTTCTCGTAAGGCCCGCCCTCGCCGTAGCCGGAGATGTCGCACACGATCAGCCGTGGATAGCGCGCGTGCAGGGCCTCGAACGACAAGCCCATGCGCGCCGCCGCGCCCGGCGCCAGGTTCTGCACCAGCACGTCGGCCTTGGCCAACAGCCCGTGGAGAATGCCGTCGGCCTCGGCCTGCTTGAGGTCCAGGGTGAGGCTCTGCTTGGAGCGGTTGGTCCACACGAAGTGCGAGGCGAGACCTGCCACGCGCTGGTCGTAGCCACGGGCGAAGTCGCCGCTGCCGGGGCGTTCGATCTTGATCACGCGCGCGCCCAGGTCCGCCAGTTGGCGGGTGCAGAACGGCGCGGCGATGGCATGTTCCAGGCTGACGACGGTGATGCCGTCCAGCGGGCGGGGAGCCGATTGAGTCATGGCGAATTCCTGTTCGGTAGTCAGTGCAGATCGGCCAGCGACTGCGCATCGCGCAGTTGCCAGACACGCTCGATCAATACCCGGCCCTCGTCCGCGCTGCGCTGCCCGGCATAGGCCAGCAGGCGCTGGAACTTGGCTTCCAGTTCGGCACGGCTGAGGGTATTGCCCGGATCGCCCTTGGGCTGGTCGATGGCCGCGCTGAAGGTGCGGCCATCGACACCGCGCACCTCGACCCGGCCCAGCCAGCGCGCCGGGTAGGCGGCGTCCACTTCAGGGTCCAGTTGCATGCGCACCTTGTCGCGAAACGCCGCCACCTGCGGGTCGCTCAGGGCCAGGTCGCGGAACTCCAGCAACTGCGCACGACCGTGCACGGCGATCAGGCCCAGCACGGTGCCCATGGAAAACTTGGCCTGGTGCACCGTGGTCGGCGTGCTCACCCGCCCCAGCACATCGATGGCGCCTTGATGCACGCGAGTGACCACCTCGGCGATGTCCCCGTGCGCCAGCCCTTCGCGCTGCATCAGGTGCAACAGGGCGTCGGCGGCGGGATGGGTGTGGCGGCACGAGGCGTGGAACTTGAACGAGGTTTCCGCCAACGCCCAGCGGGTGCCGAGACGGTCGGACAAGCGCGCCGGATCGGCATCGCGGGACATGCCCGCCGCCAATCCCTGCTCGCCTTCGAGCACATTGCGCGCCCCGGTCAGGCCATCGGCGGTGAGGTAGGCGGCCAGCAGGCCGTCGGCGGCGGCCTTGGCCGTGTGCAACTGCTTGGAGTCGGCCGCATCGCGCAGGAACTCCCACAGCCCGGCGGCCTGGGTGCCGGCGCTGCCCAGCAGGTTGACGAACTGCTCGCGGTCGAAGGCCATGAGCTTGCCCACGCCCACCGCAGCGGCCAGGGTGCCGACCGTGGCGGTGGTGTGGAAGATGCGGTAGTGCGAGCGGCCAAGGAACTCGCCGATGCGAATGCCCGCCTCGTAGCCGGCCACGGCAGCCAGCAGCAGCTCCTGGCCGGACTTGCCCAGGTCCTGGGCCGCCGCCAGCACGGCGGAGAACACCACGGTGGCCGGGTGCAGCACCGAGCTGTTGTGCAGGTCGTCCTGCTCCACCAGGTGCGAGGCGGCGCCGTTGACCAGCGCGGCGAAGTACGGCGAGGTGCGTCGCCCGCTGGTCAGCACCCGCGCCCGGCCCGAAGACGGGCCCATGCGCTCGGCATAGCGCTCGAACAGCGGAATCGGGTGCGAGCCCTGGCTGGCCAGGGCCGAGCCGAGCCAGTCGAGGAACAGGTCTTCGGTACGGTCCAGCACCGAAGCGGGTATGTCGCTGTAGCGAAGTTCGGCGAGGAAGCCGGCCAGGGCCTGGGTATCGCGCATGGTCAGGCCCTCAGAAGCTGCGCGGCAGCTCGAGCAGGTGCTCGGCCACGTACGACAGGATCAGGTTGGTGGAGATCGGCGCCACCTGATACAGGCGGGTTTCACGGAACTTGCGCTCGACGTCGTATTCGTTGGCGAAGCCGAAGCCGCCGTGGGTCTGCAGGCAGGCGTTGGCCGCTTCCCACGAGGCCTTGGCCGCCAGGTACTTGGCCATGTTCGCCGCGGCCCCGGCATTGGCGCCACGGTCGTACTCGGCGCAGGCGCGCCAGCGCATCAGGTCGGCGGCCTCCAGTTCGATATGGGCTTCGGCGATAGGGAACTGCACGCCCTGGTTCTGGCCAATCGGACGGCCGAACACCACGCGGTCGCGGGCGTACTGGCTGGCCTTCTCGACGAACCAGCGACCGTCGCCGATGCACTCGGCGGCGATCAGCGTGCGCTCGGCGTTGAGGCCGTCGAGGATGTAGCGAAACCCCTTGCCCTCCTCGCCGATCAGGCTGCTGGCGGGAATCTCCAGGTTGTCGAAGAACAGCTCGTTGGTCTCGTGGTTGACCATGTTGGCGATCGGCTGCACGGTCAGGCCCTGGCCGATGGCCTCGCGCAGGTCGACCAGGAAGATCGACATGCCTTCGGACTTTTTCTTCACCTCGGCCAGCGGCGTGGTGCGCGCCAGCAGGATCATCAGGTCCGAGTGCTGCACACGCGAGATCCACACTTTCTGGCCGTTGATCCGGTAGTGGTCGCCCTGGCGCACGGCGGTGGTCTTGAGCTGGGTGGTGTCGGTGCCGGTGGTCGGTTCGGTGACGCCCATCGATTGCAGGCGCAGTTCGCCGCTGGCGAGCTTGGGCAGATAGAAATTTTTCTGTGCCTCGCTGCCGTGTCGCAGCAAGGTGAACATGTTGTACATCTGCCCGTGGATGGTCCCGGAGTTGCCGCCGCAGCGGTTGACCTCCTCCAGGATCACCGAGGCCTCGGCCAGGCCCAGGCCCGAGCCGCCGTACTGTTCCGGGATCATCGCCGACAGCCAGCCGGCGTCGGTCATGGCCTTGACGAAGGCTTCCGGAAAGCCTTTGCGCTCGTCGAGCTGGCGCCAGTACTCGGCGGGGAATTCGGCGCACAAGGCGCGCACGCCTTCGCGGATGGCAGTGAGGTCATCGCTGTCGTAGCTGTGCATGGGGGCGTCTCTGCTGAGGGTCAGTCGAAGGTCACGTCGGCGCTCTGGGCGATGCCATCGGCGTTGCCGGCCCACAGCCGGGCCGTGCCGGGCGCGTCGAGGCAGCCGCTCACCTGGAAGGGCGTGGGCAAGGTCAGCGGGCGCAGGCCGCGGTAGGCGAAATGACGCACGCGCTTGTCAGGGTGGGCGCGCCTGAATGCGCGCAAGCTGAGGGTGGCGATCAGCGGACCGTGCACCACCAGGTCGGGGTAGCCTTCGCTGCGGGTGACGTAGGGCTGGTCGTAGTGGATGCGATGGCCGTTGAAGGTGACGGCCGAGTAGCGGAACAGTAGGGTCGACGTCGGTGCGATGGTTTCGCTCCACTGGCCCGCTTCGCAGCCCTGGCCGCTGCCGGTCTTCGGCGGGTTGGGCTCGCGGTAGACGATGTCCTGTTCTTCACGCACGCACAGCCGGCCGTCCTGGCTGTAGTCATGGCGCACGGTGACGAACAGCAAGGCGCCGCTGCGTCCGAGCTTCTCTTCGATGTGGGTGATGGTGGAGAGGCGATGGGCCTCTCCGCCAACGATCAACGGCTCGATGAACTCGACCCGCCCGCCGGCCCACATGCGGTTGCGGTTGTCGGCCGGCGGCAGGAAACCGCCCCGTGCCGGATGGCCATCGCCGCCCAACTGCGCCTCATCGACCGGCTCCTGGAAAAAGCACCAGGTCCACAGCGGCGGCAGCGCCTCGCCATGCCCCGGCGCCGTTTCGCCAAAGGTGGCGGCAATGCGCTTGACCAGATTGCGGCTGAGCACATCCCAGGCCTCTTCGGTGCGGCCGATCCAGGCGCTGTAGTCGGTAGGGTGCATCGGAGCAGTCATGAGTGGGGCCTCTGCGTCTTGTTATTGTGTGAGGAAGCAGTGCCAAGCGGCGACCTGCAGGCTCTGCGCGACCGGTTTGCCGCTTACGGCTCGCCGCTCGCCACTGCCCTTCAACCGATGATGCGAGGCGCCCGGCATTCTGTGAATTTGCATTTGCGTAAGCCAGCGTTCATAACTGCCGAACGCCATCACCGTGACAGGACCTCCCCATGCACTTCGATCTGGCAGACCTGCGGCTGTTCATCCACATCGGCGAGTCGCCGAGCCTGACCCAGGGCGCGCGCCGCGCCTTTCTCTCGCCGGCGGCGGCCAGCGCGCGGATCAAGGCGCTCGAAGCGCAGCTCGACACGCGCCTGCTGTACCGCGACAGCCGTGGCGTGGAGCTGACCCCGGCCGGGCACACGCTGCTCACCCACGCGCGGCTGATCATGCGTCAGGTGGACTATCTGAAAGCCGAGTTCACCCGCTTCGGCACCGACTCGGCCGGGCATATCCGCATCTTCGCCAACACCACGGCGGTCACCGAATTCCTGCCCGAGGTGCTGGCCGGTTTTCTCGCCGAGCGCCCTGGGGTCACGGTGGACCTGCAAGAGCGGCTGTCACGGGACATCGTGCGCGGCGTGCTCGACGGCAGCAGCGACATGGGCATCATCGCCGGGCCCGTGGAAGCGTCGGGGTTGCAGGTGATGCGCTTCAGCACCGACCGTCTGGTGTTGATCGTGCCGGCCGGCCACGAGTTGGCCGGGCGGCGGCAGGTGACGTTGAAGCAGACCCTGGCCTACCAGCACATCGGCCTGCACGACGGCAGCACGCTGCTGACCTTTCTGCGCGACCATGTCGAACGCATGGGGCAGAGCCTGGCGCTGCGCATCCAGATGTCGAGTTTCGAGGCGATCTGCCGGATGGTCGAGGCCGGCGTGGGTATCGGCATCATTCCCGAGTCGGCGGCGCTGCGTCACAGCCGCACCATGAACCTGGTGACCATCGCCCTGGACGAATCCTGGTCGATCCGCGAGCGCAGCATCCTGGTGCGCGAACTCGATGCCCTGCCCGGCACCGTCCGCGCGCTGATCGCCACGCTGATGCCGGACGACGCGCCCGTGCCGATGGTTTAGGACCCGGCCTGGTGGCGGGGCGGTGTGTCAGGCCGTTGCGCATCGTCTGCTTTGCGGCCGCTGCGCGCCCGATCGCGACACAAGGCCGCTCCTACACGAATCTGAGCCATCACCCCTGTGCGTACAAGGCGTCAAGCCGGAGCTTGGCCTGCGCGCACGCATCGTACGCGCGCAAGAGATCCATCAACGCCTGCGCATCCAATGACTGGCCCTGGTGCGTCAGCCCGTAGCAGATCAGCGTCACCTGCGGCTGGACACCGCCTTTGACCTTGGCCCTGGGCATCCAGGGTCCCAGCCGATTGCGTGGGCGCGGCAGGACTGTGCCTGGCTTGAGGGTGAGCACGATGTGCAGGTCCCGCCCCTGCCTGACCCGCCCCTCGACCAGGTCGACCAAGGCCAATTCCCGGTCCAGGCACGCGAACCACAACCGCTCATGGGTCAGGCGCAGCAGCGGCTGCTGCCCCGTGTCACGCTGCAGCCAAAGGCTGCGGATCGCCAACGCGGCCAGCAGCCATAGCGGCACGCTCACCGGCCAGGCATCCTTCAGGCACCAGAGCGCCAGCCCGGCCAACACCAACACACCCACCGCCAACATCCCGCGCACCTGGGGCGACTGCGTCAGTTCGGTCACCGGCGGCAAGGCCGCCAGTTGGGCCTCGTGCTCGGCGATGGCTGCACGACGGCGGGCGTCCATGCGTGCGTCGAACTCACGCCCCAGCGACTGCGCCAAATCGTCGAGCGAAGCGCAATCGCTACTCATGCACGAGCCCCTCGGCTGGACGCCTGCTGGGCACCGAGCAACCCTTCGAACCAGCGCCGGTCTTCCTCGCTGGGCACCCGCGTAGCGGTCGCCAACAGCTCGGCGTCGGCCTTGACCTTCAGCTCACGCAAACGCAGCGCGGTCGGTGGATGGCTGTCGAACGGGTGGGCCAGGGCGTGTTGCAGCACCTGCTCGTCCAGCACCAAGGGATGCTCGCGCAGATGCCCCTGCCAGGCCTGCAGCAGGTTATCGCCCGCGCGCGCCGCCAACACCTGGGGCAACGCCTCGTCCAGGGCGATGATCCGCAACAGCGCCTGGCCAAACACCTGCGTGCCGGCCACCTGCGCCCCGACCCGGTCCGCCGCCAGCTCCTGCACCCGGCTCCAGTGCTGCACCGCACGCTCGAACTGCTCCAGGAACTGCCCCGCCATCCACAGCGCCGGTCGTTCCAACCACGGCGGTGGGCCATCGTCCTCGGTCAGGCTGGCGTAGTGCGCGCACATCAGGCCGAACTGCGCAGCCAGGGCACTGCTGCGCTCGGTGTCCTGGGAACGGAAATGCCCCAGCTCGTGGCCGATGATCGCGGCGGTCTCCGCCTGGCTGAGTGCGCATAGCGCGGTGAGCGGCAGGTACAGCGTGCGACCGTGCAGCGCTTGACCCGAAGGTTGCAGGACCACCGGCACGCTGGTGACGAAGAACGACTGGTCCAACCCCACCACCAGATGGTCGGGTGTCGGCGCCCCGACCTGCTCGGCCAGGCTGCGCACCCAGGCCCACACCGCTGGCGCCTGTTGCAGGCTCAGGGTGCGCCCCAGAAAGCTCGACGATGGCGACTCCAGCACCGTCCACTGCCGACGCAAGCGGTCGATCATCACCACGCCAGCACAGATCATCGAGACCATGGACAGCACGATGATCAGCGCGCTCAAGCCGCCTTGCTTGAAGTTGCTGTAGCCCCAACTGATCTCGTACAGCAGCGCCAGCCCCAGCGCGCCCACCAGCAGACCGGTGTAACCGATCAGGCAGCGTCCCAGCACGTGCCAACTGCGTGCCAGGCGCTGTTCCAGAAAGTCTTGCGAAAGCCGCGCCCGCCAGGCGTCGATGCGGATCTTCAGCCAGGTGCCGACCCCTGCCAGCAGCGCCGCCACCGCCAGCCAGTACGCCAACTCGCCCAGCCAGGCGCGCAGGTGCAGCGAGCCGGCGTCGGCGTCGACCAGGTCGATCTGGCGCTGGAAATACCGGGCGCGATCTTCAGGGCGGATCACGTCATTGCGCTCGCGCGCCGACAGTCTTGCCAGCAAGGTGTCGTCGGACGTGGCGATCCACTGGCGCATGATCTCGGCGGTTTCCAGGTCATGGTTGGCGCGCCAGGACTGCTGGGCGGTCCAGGCCATGAGCAGCAGTGGCAGCAGGATCACGGGCAGCGCCCACCACAGGCGTTTGGTCAGGTTCACCGGCGTATCTCCAACTCGATGACTTCAGCGCGCAGCACCGAAGCGCTGCACCTGTGGATAGAGCTCGCCCAGGGTGCGCCGCGCCTGCGCCGCTTCGATGTAGTCCAGCAGCAGGGAAGTCAGCGCCTCGAAGTCGATGCGCTGGCCATCGAGGGTGGGCACGCACAGCCAGAGCTCGACACTCAGGCCGCCGGCCACCGGATGGGCATCGGGCGCGGTCAGCGACTTGAAGCAGGCGGCTTGCAGCGCCGGTGCGCGGGCGTGCGCGGCGACTCGAAAGGTCAGCACCGTTCTCAGGTGACGCTGGTCGATCTCGAAACCCGAAAAGGTGTGCAGCGGCACCGCACCGTTCGAGTTGGAGAACGTCAGGGTGTTCGGGGTCAGGGCCAGGACACACTGGCCATGCCGGCGGCGCAACGCTTCGGCCAAGGCCAGCGCGGCGACACCCGCCAGCACCAGCGCCAGGCTGACGGCCCAGGCCAGCAGGAAAACGGGCTTGCCGGGCGTGATGCCGATCACCACGAAGACCCACGACAACCAGCCTCCCAGGGCCACCATCAGCCCGCCGAACACCGCACAGGCCAGCGACTTGCCACGCGAGGACTCACGGATCTCCAGGCGTTCGGTCGGCCCGTCGGCCAGACGCTGCAGGTCGATCAGATGCGCTTCGCGAGCGGCCTCATCCACGCGGCTGTACCACCGCGAGCTGACGCTCGGCGCAGGCGGCATCGCGATACGCCTCCAGCAACGCCGCCATCTCGCGGACCGAGACCTTGCGCCCACCACTCATCAAACCGGCCGACATGATGCGGATGCAGGGCTCGGGCTCCGTGTCGACCACGGCCTGGTCGGCGAAGAACACCATGTGCCGCACCCGGTGGGTCGGCAGGATGGCCTCGCGGCTCAGGGTCAATTCCTGGGTGGTGAGCAGGCCCTCTTCCTTGACGCTGATGTCTTCGACATCGGCCAGGTCCACCGGCGCCGACAGGGTATCGACCCAGACCTGACGACGGGTCAGGCGCATGAACACCTGGGTACCGGCGTTGCGGTGCTGCCAGAACAGGGCGGCACCGAACAGCACCAGCGCCACGCCGCACAGCACCACCAGCAGCTTGCCGCTGGAGAGGCCGAAGAACACGCCGCCTACGCCGGCCAGGGCGATCACCGGTCCCCACCGTTTGTAGCGGGGAGAGTTGGTGAACTCGGTCTGCTCGGGCACGCGTTCGAGGGTCTGCTTGAGCTCGGCGATCACTCGGCCGAGCTGGGCCTGGCTGGACCCTGAGGCGTCGCTGCCGGATGGCCCGTTCAGCGGGTCGGGTTTGTCTGGGTTATTCACGCAAAACACTCTCTGGATAGGGGAAAGCGACGCTGAAAAGCGTTTCGATGCAGCGGCGTCATCCCTGACGCAGCAGCAGGTCCAACTGACGCTGCGCACGCGCAGCATCGCGGTAGGCGGCCAGGATCGCGCCCATTTCATCCACATGCACCCGGCGTCCAGCGGTCATGATGCCGGCGGACATGATGCGGATATGCGGACGCGGCTTTTTCAACGCCATGGCCTGGTTGCCGAACAGTTGGAATTTCGCGGCACGGTGGGTGGGCAATACAGCCTCGCTGCTCAGGTCGAGCTTCTGCTGCATCACCTGGCCTTCGTCCTTGACGCTGATGTCCTCGACATCGGCCATTTCCACCGGCGCCGACAGCGAGTCGACCCACAACTGCCGGCGATTCAGGCGCATGAACACCTGCGTGCCGGCCGTGCGGTGCTGCCACGACATCACCCCGAACAGCACCGCCATGATCACGCCAAGCCAGGTCAGGCCAGCGCTGCCGGTCTTCATCCCACCGAAGGCGATGGCCAGGCTGACCAGTAGCAGGATCGGCCCCCACACCTTGAAACGCGGCGTGTTGGTGAACTCGATCTGCTCGGGCACCTGGTCGATCACCTGTTTCAGCTCGGCGATCACCTGCTCGCGCTGGGCAGCGCGGGACTGGTCGTATTCGGCGCCAAGCGAGTCGGACAGTGCGTTAAGCGAGTTGGGCTGGTCTGGCGTGCTCATGGGCAAGGCTCTCGGCAAAAGAAGGGGTATTTATTTTTGTGCGTTCAGGTAATCGGTCAGGAACGCCTGGGCATTGCCCTGCTCGGACAGCGACTCGGAGTAACCCAGTTTCAGCGCCTGGGCTTCACCCGGCAGGTACAGCTCGCTGGCGGCCCAGCTGTCCGAACCCTGGATCACCAGCGCGGCGAATTTCTGGCCATCGACGGTGGTGTAGTAACGGGTGGCCTTGTCGGTCTTCTCGACCTTCATTTTCTGGATCTTCATGTTCCAGTCGTGGTCCACGCCCTCGACCTGCACCAGGGCTTCGTTGGCGCTGCGCTCGCCGATGCGCAGGGTCCACACCTTCACGCCTTGCTCGCCGGCATAGGCCACCACCTTATCGGCCACGGGCGGACGATCCTCGGCCTGGGCCTGCGCGATGCCCATGAACAGGGCTACGGAAGTGGCCAGTACGGCCGCCCATCTACGATACGTCAGCATGCTCGTCGCTCCTCGGAGGTCAAAAGTGGAGTATTGAAGTGGACCCTCAGGGAACTGCCAAGCCATTTGGCCGTCTCTCACAACTAACGGCCCGCCACTCACAACGGCTGACGGTAAAGATGTGGACGCGTTAACATTGCGCACCGCGTCACTCACCTCATTCACGGACGCGCTCGCCCCATGAACAGCCCGAACCCCTATCTCGACACCCACTTCAGCTTCGACAGCCCGTCATCCCTGGCCCAGGCCGGTGTGTTCGACCGCCGCACGGCGCAGGTCATGGGCAGCGCGGTGGGCCACTACCATGCGCACACCGTGCGCGAGCACCTGCAGTACTTCGACTGCGACCTGCAGTTCCCCGAGCCGCTGCGCATCGAGAAGGTATTGCCCGGCAGCCTGTGCATCGTCCAGGTGCTGGACGGCCAGTGGCAGCACCGCATCGAGGGTCGGCTGAACCAGTACGAAGCCGGCACGCCCCATGTGCTGGGCCTGAGCGAGAGCATGCAGGCGGTCGACACCCTGGCCCCCGGCAGCCACGCGCGCATGGCCGGGCTGCGGGTGGCCGGCCGTTACCTGCGCGAGTTGGCCGAGGAAGACCCGAACCTGCGCCCGTTGCTGGCGCTGCTGGGCGATGGCATGAGCTTCAGCGCCCTGCCCGCCTGCCCCGCCGTGGGCCGCCTGCTCGAACAGCTCTACCACTGCCCGTACCACGGCGCGCTCAAGCGCTTGCACCAGGAAAGCCTGAGCCTGGCCGTGCTGGTGGAGTTGGGGGCGCATGTGGCCGGCCGCGTAGCCCCGCCCGACGCGCCGCAGCGCGGCCAGCAGGACCTGGCCCACGAGGCTCGGCGTCTGCTCGACGAACACCTGGCCGATCCGCCGACGGTATTGGAGCTGGCGCGTCAGCTAGGGGTCGGCGAAACCACCCTGCGCCGCGCCTTCGCCAAGGTATTCGGTCAGTCGATGCTGCAGTACCTGCGCCAGCAGCGCATGGAGCTGGCGCGCACGCTGCTGCTGCAACGCAAATGGCAGGTGGCGCAGATCGCCTATCGCCTGGGCTACGCCAACCCGGCCAACTTCAGCAACGCCTACAAGGCCTACCACGGCCACCCGCCCGGCATGGCCTGAGCGCCGCTGCGCTCAGCGCTGGGCGCGGGTCATGTGCATCACCAGGGTGAAGCGGTCGCGTGGGTAGACGGTTTCGGACACCGAGATGATTTCACCGGCCTGATCGCGGTAATGGCGGATGATGTTCAGCCCCAGATCGCCGCTGGGCGCTTTCAAGCTCGCGCTCAGCTCGGCGGTGAGCTGCACCGGGCTGACCTCCTGGTCCACCGACTCGATGCTCTTGGCGAAGGCCTTGCCGATCAAGGCGGCGATCAGCTCGCCCGGATGCGCCTCGGCCTCGGCCACCACCTCGGCGAAGCGCTGTTCGGCGTAGACGTCGGTCCAGCACAGCGGATAGCGCCGCTCGCCACTTTCGACCTTGATGCTCGACACGCAGAAGTAATGCCCGCCCGGCGTCAGCCCCAGGCGCTTGGCCAGGGCGATGTCGGCCACGAAATGGCGCACGCCCTGTATTTCACGGACATGGGATTCGGCCACCTGGACCAGGTCGGTGATCGAATCGATCGCCTGCGAATAACCGCTGCGCGGCGCTGCCGCCTCGACCCGCGTACCGACCTTTCGTCGCCGCGAGACCATGCCCTGGCCCTGCAACTGGTCGATGGCCGCCCGCACCGTGTGTCGCCCCACGCCGTACAGCTCGCACAGCTCAAGCTCGGTGGGCAGCAGCGAGCCGACCGGGTGATCGCCACGGGCGATCTTGTCGGTGAGGTCTCTGGCGATATCGGAGTAGCGGCCACGGGTGCTCATTGACGGCTCATGTTCACGGAAGGCAAAGGGTTGACAGTGTACCAAATGTGGCAGACCATTTTGTTCGGATATATCAAATAAGTTCGATTAATTTCGAACAAATACCGAACAAGAAAGGATCCGCCATGTCCACCACCGTCTTCGATTCCGCCCTGTTCCGCGACATGTTCGGCACCGCCGAAATGCGCGGCGTGTTCTCCGACAAAGCGCTGATCGAGCGCTACATCGAAGTGGAGATCGCCCTCGCCCGCGCCGAGGCCCGCTGCGGCGTGATTCCGGCCGCTGCCGCCGACGAGATCGCCGCCAAGGCCACCTACGCCTCGCTGGACCTGGCGCTGATGCAGCACGAGACCGAAATCGTCGGCTACCCGATCCTGCCCCTGGTCGAGCAACTGTCGAAAACCTGCGGCGAAGCCGGACGCTACGTGCACTGGGGCGCCACCACCCAGGACATCATGGACACCGCCGTGGTCCTGCAGGTGCGCGCCGCCCTGGCCATCGTCGAGCGCGATATCCAGGCCGTGCGTGGCCTGCTCGCCGACCTGGCGCAGCGCTACCGCGACACGCCGATGGCCGGTCGCACCCACTTGCAGCACGCCCTGCCGATCACCTTCGGCTACAAGTGCGCGGTGTGGCTGAGCATGTTCGACCGCCACGCCGAGCGCCTGGTCGAGCTGCGCCCACGGGTGGAAATCGGTCAGTTCGCCGGCGCCGCCGGCACCCTCGCCTCGCTCGGCGACAAAGGCCTGGACGTGCAGGAAGCGCTGATGGCCGAACTGGGCCTGGGCGTGCCGCAAGCCACTTGGCACGTGGCCCGCGACGGCCTGGCCGAAGCCCTGAACTTCCTCGGCCTGGTCAGCGGTTCGCTGGGCAAGGTCGCGCTGGACGTGATGATGATGATGACCAGCGAGCTGGGCGAGGCCTACGAGCCCTTCGTCAAAGGCCGGGGCGCCAGCAGCACCATGCCGCAGAAACGCAACCCGATCTCCTGCGAGCTGATGTACGCCGCCGCCAAGGGCGTGCGCCAGCAGGCCGGGCTGATGCTCGATGCGATGATCCAGGACTTCGAGCGCTCCACCGGCCCGTGGCAGGCCGAATGGATCGCCATTCCCGAAGCCTTCGCCCTCACCGCCGCCTCCTTGGGCCAGGCCAAGTTCATGCTCGCCGGCCTGGAAGTGCGCACCGAGCGCATGCGCCAGAACCTGGACATGACCCGTGGGTTGATCGTCGCCGAAGCGGTGATGATGGGCCTGGCGCCGGAGTTGGGTCGCCAGGTCGCCCACGACGTGGTGTATGCCGCGTGCCGCGTGGCCAACGACGAAGGCGTCAGCCTGCTCGATGCGCTGCTGCGCGATGCCGAGGTCAGCGCACGCCTGCCGCGCGCCGAGCTCGAACGCCTGACCGACCCGGCCAACTACCTGGGTCTGGCGCCGCAGATGGTCGACCGCGCCCTGGAGCGCCAAGGCCGCGTGCCGCGTTGATGCAAGACGCGGGCTGTGTGCAGCCCGCGTGGTTTTCTCGACAACGACAACAATGAGAATTCGACCATGTCATCTGCCCCTGCAAAACCCTTCTACCGCGACCTGACCTTCCAGGTGGTCGCGGCCATGCTCATCGGCATCGCCTTCGGCTTCATCGCTCCGGAGCTGGCGGCCAAGTTCAAGATCCTCGGCGACATCTTCCTCAAGCTGATCAAGACCGCCGTGGCCCCCCTGGTGTTCTTCACCGTGGTCCACGGCATCGCCTCGGCCGGCGACATCCGCCGCGTCGGCAAGGTCGGTATCCGCGCGCTGATCTACTTCGAGGTGGTCTCCACCCTGGCCCTGGCCATCGGCCTGGGCTGGGGCAACCTGATCGACATCGGTTCGGGCATGCATGATGCCCATCCCAACAGCGCCACCTCGGCCGCTGCCGCTGCCGCCGTGGCCAAGGGACACGCGCCGCAGTCGACCCTGGACTTCATCTACGGCATCTTCCCCGACAACTTCGTCGGCGCCTTCGCGGGCGGTCAGTTGCTGCAAGTGCTGGTGATCTCGGTGCTGTTCGGCTTCGCCCTGCTGGCGCTCAAGGCCGAGCGCCGCGCGGTGGTCGAGGACGGCCTGAACCGCGTCTCGGAGTGCTTCTTCGAGTTCATCAACCTGATCATGAAGCTCGCCCCGCTGGGCGCCTTCGGCTCGGTGGCCTACGCGGTGGGCAGCAATGGCACGGCGGTGCTGATGTCGCTGGCCAACCTGGTGCTGATGTTCTACGTGGCGGTGCTGTTCTTCATCTTCGTGATCCTCGGCACCGTGTGCCGGTTGTGCGGCTTCAGCCTGTGGCGCTTCCTCAAGTACATCAAGGATGAAGTGTTCATCGTGCTCGGCACCGCCTCGTCGGAAAGCGCCCTGCCGCGCCTGTTGCAGAAGCTGGAGAAGTTCGGCTGCTCCAAGCAGAGCGTTGGCCTGGTACTGCCCACCGGCTACGCCTTCAACCTCGACGGCACGTCGATCTACATGTCGCTGTGCGTGCTGTTCATCGCCAACGCCTATGGCGTGCCGCTGAGCTGGGAACAGCAACTGGGCATCATCGCCATCATGCTGGTGACCTCCAAGGGGGCGGCGGCGGTGTCCGGCGGCAGCTTCGTGGTGTTCGCCGCCACCGTCACGGCCATCGGCAACCTGCCGGTCGAAGGCCTGGCGCTGCTGTTCGGGGTGTACCGCTTCATGTCCATGGCCATCGCCACGTGCAACACCATCGGCAACAGCGTGGCCACCGTGGTGGTCGCCAAGTGGTCCGGCGAGTTCTCCGAGCAGCAGGCCCAGGGCGAGTACGAGCGGGTGCTCGGACGTGCCTCGGCGGCGCCGCTCTGAGCCATGGAGAAGCCCATGCAAACCTTTCGTCTGGAACACGACGCCTTCGGCGCGGTGCAGATTCCCCAGGACAAGTACTGGGGCGCCCAGACCCAGCGCGCCATCGGCGTGTTCGGCGCCGGTCGCGAGCAGTTCCCGCCTGCGCTGGTGCATGCCTTCGGCCAGCAGAAGCTGGCCTGCGCCCGGGCCAACCGGCGCCTGGGCACACTGGACGCGGCGCTGGCCGAGGTGATCGAGCAGGCCGCGCAGGCGCTTGCCGACGGCCACTTCGACAGCCACTTTCCGCTGACGCTGTGGCAAACCGGCTCCGGCACGCAGACCAACATGAACGCCAACGAGGTGATCGCCAACCGCGCCAACCAGTTGCTGGGCCAGCCCTTGGGCGGCAAGACGCCGGTGCACCCGAACGATCACGTCAACCGCTCGCAGTCGTCCAACGACACCTTCCCCACGGTGATGCACCTGAGCACCCGCCTGGCCTTGAGCCAGGCGCTGCTGCCGGCGCTGGTGCAGTTGCAGGCCGCGCTGCAGGACAAGGCGCAGCAATGGCAGGCGGTGCTGAAGATCGGTCGCACGCACTTGATGGATGCCGTGCCCATGACCCTGGGCCAGGCCTTCGCCAGCTTCGCCGCGCAGATCGCCCATGGCATCGAACGCGTGCACGGCTGCCTGCCCCGGCTGAGCAGCCTGCCCCAGGGCGGCACGGCGGTAGGCACTGGACTGAACGCACCGCCAGGCTTCGCCGAAGCTTTCTGCGAAGCGCTGTCGCAGATCACCGAAACCCCGTTCACCGCCAACCCGTGTGCGTTCGAGGGCATGGGTACCCACGATGTGTTCGTCGAAGTATCGGGGGTGCTCAACGTGCTGGCAGTGTCGCTGAGCAAGCTGGCCAACGACATTCGCCTGCTCGGCTCCGG
Source organism: Pseudomonas sp. RAC1 (assembly GCF_030658255.1). Lineage (NCBI taxonomy): Bacteria > Pseudomonadati > Pseudomonadota > Gammaproteobacteria > Pseudomonadales > Pseudomonadaceae > Pseudomonas > Pseudomonas sp. RAC1. The sequence goes on along the minus strand of NZ_JAUTXS020000013.1, from coordinate 44,131 downwards.
GCCGCGTTGCGGGCTGGGCGAGCTGATCGTGCCGGACGACGGGCTGACGTCCTCGATCATGCCGGGCAAACGCAACCCGACGCTGGCCGAGGTGCTGGCCCAGGCCTGCATGCAGGTGATGGGCAACCACACCACGGTGACGGTGGCCGGCGCGTCCAGCCTGTTCGAGCTGAACGTGGCGAAACCGGTGATCATCCACAACGTGTTGCAGTCGATCAGCGTGCTGAGCGAGAGCATCGTGCGTTTCACCGAGCATTTGCTGCTGGGTCTGGAAGTGGATCGCGCGGTGCTGGCGCGCAACGTGGAAGGCTCGTTGCTGCTGGCCACGGCGCTGAACCCGGTGCTGGGCTACGACCAGGTGGCGCGCATCACGCGCAAGGCGGCCGATGAAGGACTGACACCGAAACAGGCCGCCGTAGCGCTGGGCCTGCTGACCGAACAGGCGTACGACGCGCATGTTCGGCCAGACCAGATGGTCGGGCGCTGAGGCCTGTAGGTTCGGCTTCGCCGCGGCCATTGCAGGGACCGCTCTGCGGTCCAATCGCGGCGCAAGGCCGCTCCCACAAGTTGGCCGGTGTAGGCTCAGACAGCCTGGGCGGGCCTCGTGCGCTGAGGCCTTTGCGGGCAACTGTCATGCTCAATTTCTGGCAGCTCGCACGCTCTCGTGGGAGCGGCCTCGTGTCGCGATTGGACTGCGCAGCAGTCCCAGGTTTTCAGCTTCGCCGTGGCCGCTTGCGCTAGCGCAGGGTCTTGAAGAAGCCCATGCGCTGGCCCAGTGCATCGGCCAGCGCCAGCAACTCCTGGCTGTCCTGCGCCAGGCGCGTGGAGCCGGCCTGAACCTGCTGCGACGAGCCCTGGATGCGCTGGATATCCTGGCCCAGCAGCGTCGCCGCCGTGTCCTGCTGCGAAGACGCCGTGGCGATCTGCTCGTTCATCCGACTGATCGCCGCCACCTCGCGGCGGATCTCGTTCAACGAACGCTGCGCCACCTGCGTGCGCTGCACTGTCTCCTGGGCCAGCTCGCGGCTGCTGCCGACGATCTGCGCAGTCTTGCCGGCGCCGTCCTGCAACTTGCCGATCATGGCGCTGATCTCGCGGGTCGATTCCTGGGTGCGGTTGGCCAGCGAGCGCACCTCGTCGGCGACCACCGCGAAGCCCCGGCCGAACTCGCCGGCGCGCGCCGCTTCGATGGCCGCGTTGAGCGCCAGCAGGTTGGTCCGCTCGGCGATCGAGTTGATCACCTCGATGATGCTTTCGATGGCCTGGCTGTCCGAGGCCACTTGCAGCACCGCCTCGCTGGCCGACTCCAGCACCTGGGACAACGCCTGCATCGAATCGGCCGTGCCTTCGACCACGGTCTTGCCGGCATCCACTTCCTGGTCCGCGGCGGCGGACGCTTGCGCAGCGGTGGCGGCGTAGGCGGAGATCTGGTTGATCGCGGCCACCAGTTGGGTCACGGCGCTGGCCATCTGCTGGGTGTCGTCACCCTGCTGCTGCATGCGCCCTTGGTTGTCCGACGCGTTCTGGCGCATGCGGCTGGAGGACTCGACCAGGTCGCTCGCCACCTGGTTGACCTGGGTGACGATCTCGGTGAGGTGACGGTTGGTGGTGCCTAGCGCGCCCATCACGCTGTGCGGGTGCTGGCTGCGCAGGTTCGGGTCGATCTGGCCTTCGGCCAGGCCGCGCAACAGACGCGCCACTTCCTCAGGCTCGGCACCGAGGGTCGAGCGGATGCTGCGGATGATCAGCAGCGAGGCGACCAGGCTCAGCAACGCGGCCAGGGCCACCGACCACAGCATCAGCCCGGCGAAGCCCGAGGCGCTCGCACGCACCTGGGCGATGTCGTGCACCACGTCCTTTTCCTGGAAGTCGATGAAGGCGTTGATGCTGCGCAGCCATTCCTTGTAGTCCGGCCCCACCTGAGCCAGCAGCAGTGCCTGGGCCTGGGCGAAATCGCCTTGCCGGCGCAGTCCAAGCAACTGCGCGGTGGCCGCCTGGGCGCTGCGTTCGGCGACCTGGATCTGCTGCTGCAGGCGCAGTTCTTCGGCACTGCCCTGCCCCTCGCCGAGCATCTTGGCCAACGGCGCGGCCGAGGTCTGATAGACGTCGTCCAGACGCTGGATGTCCTGGAGAATCGGCGTCAATTGGCTATCCTCGTGCACCAGCACCGCGTCGCGCAGGGCGATGGCGCGGTCGTGCACGCTGCCGCGCAAGTTGATGGCATAGCGCTGTTTGACAGTGGTCTGGCTGCTGACCTGGGTCAGTCGCTCGTCGATGCCGCCAACTCGCCGCACGCCGATGGCCGTGACGATCAGCATCAAACCCACGACCAATGCAAAGCCGAAGGCCAACCTTTTGGTGATACCGATCTTGCCGAACATGTTCTTCCCCAAGCGCTAAAAGCTATTTGCCAGCATTCTCTACGAGAATCTGGGACGCGCGTATTAAAAAACTGCCTATGGGATGAATTGACTGCGCACATGGCTCGCGCGCACGGCGGGCAGGAACTAGCATCGAAGGCACGCGGTTTACCACCGCTGCACATTGAGGTTGCCTGCATGCCACACGCGCTCCGACGCTTTCTGCTCCTGCTGTTGACCAGCCTGCTGAGCGCCCAGGCCTTCGCCGCCCCCCAGACCCTGCGCCTGGGCACCGCCGCCCCCTACGCCTTCCTCGCCTTCGCCAACGACGACCTGCAGCGCGCCAGCCTGCCCGTGCAGCGGGCGGTGATCGTGCTGCACGGCGTGCGCCGCAACGCCGACGACTATTACCAGGCGGGCGAGCGACTGCTGAGCGCGGCGGGGCTGACCGCCAACGACACCCTGCTGCTGGCGCCGAACTTCCTCACCGTCAACGACCGCCTCGCCACACCGGACATGCCGTTATGGCCCAAGAACCTGTGGATGCAGGGCACCGAATCGCGCAGCGGGCGTGCAGGCATCGCCGGCTTCAGCGTGCTCGACGATCTGCTGGCCTACCTGAGCGACCGCCAGCACTTTCCCGCGCTCAAGGACATCCTGGTGATCGGTCACTCCGCCGGCGGCCAATTGCTGCAGCGCTACACCTTGCTCGGCGACGGTGACCAGGGCTTGGGCGCGCGCGGTATCAACGTGCGTTACCTGGTATCCAGCCCGTCGTCCTACCTGTACCTGGATGCCAACCGCCTGCGCGATGGCGTCTTTGAGCCGCTGGCCAGTCACGATTGCCCTGACTACAACCACTACCGCTACGGTCTGGAGCAGGCGCCGGCGTACTTCACTCGCCAGGGCCTGGACGCCGTGCAGGTGTTCCGACGCTACGCCGCGCGCGACGTGACCTACATGGTCGGTCAGCTCGACGACAAGCCGGACGACCCGGTCATGGATCACGCCTGCGGCGCCGCCGTCCAAGGCGCCACCCGGCTGACACGCCAGCTCGCCTACCTGCACTACGAGGCGTTTCTGGCCCAGCAGTGGCAAACGCCCGTGGCGCATCGACAGTTCCAGGTGCAGGGCGTCGGCCACAATGCGGCGCGGCTGCTGGTGGCCAAGGACGTGGTCACGATGGCGCGCGCGCCGCACTGACACCCTCAGCCGGCGTCGAGGGCGTAGAACTCCTGCAACTTGGCCTGAAGCAGTGCCTTGTCCGGCAGCTGGGTCTGGTACTCGGCGACCAGCGCCGGGCTCAGGCTGCGGTTGAGGGCATACTCGACCACTTCGTCATGCTGGCTGGCACACAGCAGCACACCGATGCTCGGGTTCTCGTGGGGTTTGCGCACCGTGCGGTCCAAGGCCTCGAGGTAGAAATTCAACTTGCCCAGGTGCTCGGGCTCGAAGCGTCCCACCTTGAGCTCTACCGCCACCAGGCAGTTGAGGCCCCGGTGGAACAACAGCAGGTCGAGGGCGAAGTCGCGTCCACCGACTTGCAACGGGTACTCGGCGCCGACGAAGCAGAAATCGCGGCCCAGTTCGATGAGAAAACGCTGCAGGCGCTGCAACAGGCCTCTGTGCAGGTCGGCCTCGGCGTGGGTGTCCGGCAGGTCGAGGAACTCGAGCAAGTAGGTATCGCGGAACACCGACAGTGCCTGCGGGTGAGCGTCGGCCAGGGAGGCAGAGGCCTTGACCGGATCGGTGACGCTGCGCTCGAACAGGGCGGTGCGCATCTGGCGTTCGAGTTCGCGCTTGGACCACCGCTCGCGAATCGCCAGCCGCACGTAGAACTCGCGCTCTTCCACACGCTTGCTCTGGCTGAGGATGATCATGTTGTGGGTCCAAGGCAGTTGTCTCACCAGTGGCGAGACAACTTCGTCATGACGGTAGGCCTCATAGAATTGGCGCATCCGAAACAGGTTCGGTCGGGTAAACCCGCGCAACCCCGGCTGCGTCCGCGCCAGGTGCGCGGCCAACTGAGTGACCACCGCATCGCCCCATTCGGCGCTCTCGATCTTGCGGCTGATGTAAGCACCGACCTGCCAATACAGCTCGATCAAGTGCGTGTTGACCGCCTGCAGGCAGCGCTGGCGCGCGCCGTGAATCAGGGTCACCACTTCGGCGAAGCGGTCTTCGCCCTGACCTTGCGGTGAAGTGTTTTCGGGCGTGTTGCGGGGTGTGGACATGGGCGCACTCCTGGCAGGAAGGTAAGCCAGGAAGCCTATCCAAGGGCGCCGCTCAATCGCTGTCGGACCGCTCCGAGTGGGCTGTGGTAAACGACAGAGGGGCGCCCGGTAAAGGCGCCCCTCTTCACATCGAGTTACACGCGCGGCTTTCAGCCCATCGAGCCCGCCACGACCTTGCGCGCATGCCCACGGGTGGTGACGATGCCCAGGAACGAGATCAGGATCGCCAGGCTCAGGGTCGCGCTGACTTCGGCACGGTGTTCCTCGGTGAACATCATCACCGCCAGCGCGCAACTGATGAACACGATCACGCCCCAGGTCAGCCAGGGGAACAGCCACATGCGGAACTTGAGTTCGGTGCTTTCGCGCTCCAGGCGACGGCGCATGCGCAGTTGCGAGATGGCGATGACCAGGTACACCAGCAAGGCGATGGCGCCGGAGCTGGCCAGCAGGAACTCGAACACGCCTTTGGGGGCGAAATAGTTCAGCACGGCGATGGCGGCGCCGATCAGCGTACTGCCGAACACCGCGGCACGCGGCACACCCACTTTCGAGGTGTGCTTGAGCAGGGCCGGCGCGTCGCCGCGCTTGGCCAGCGAGTACATCATGCGCGAGGCGATGTAGATCGACGAGTTCATGCAACTGGTCACCGCCACCAGCACCACCATGTCGACCATGAAGGCGGCGTTGGGGATGTTCATGATTTCCAGCGCGCGCTGGTAGGAACCCACCACGGCCAACTGCGGATCATTCCACGGCACCACCGAGATGATCACGAAGATCGACAGGATGTAGAAGGTGCTGATCCGCCAGATCACCGAACGGGTGGCCTTGGCGATGTTGCGCGACGGGTCGCTGGACTCGGACGCGGCGATGGTCACCGCCTCGGTGCCGATGAAGCTGAACATCACGGTGATGAACGCACCGATCACCGCCGACCAGCCGTTGGGGGCGAAGCCGCCGTGTTGCGCCACCAACGTGCTCAGGCCACTGACTTCGCGGTTGGGCAGCCACCCCATCAGCGCGGCGAAGCCCAGGCCGATGAAGCCGAGGATCGCGGTGACCTTGAGAATGGCGAACCAGAATTCGAACTCGCCGTACTTGGCGACGCTGAACAGGTTGGTGCACGCCAGCAGCAGCACCGAGGCCAGGGCGAAGATCCAGCTGTCTACCTGCGGGAACCAGGCGTTGAGCACGTGCCCGGCGGCGAGCGCTTCGATGGGAATGACCAGCACCCAGAACCACCAGTACAGCCAGCCGATGGTGTAGCCGGCCCAGCGGCCAATGGCCTGGTCGGCGTAGGTGGAAAACGAGCCGGTGTCGGGATGGGCGACAGCCATCTCGCCGAGCATGCGCATCACCAGCACGACCAAGGTGCCGGCAACGAAATAGGAAAGGATGGTAGCGGGGCCGGCGGCCGCGATGGCGTGTCCGGAGCCGACGAAAAGTCCTGCACCAATGATGCCTGCGATGGACAGCATCGTTACATGACGTGGCTTGAAACCTTGAGCAAGGTTGCCATCAGTACCCACGGTGTTCATTGATATTGTTCTCTTTTTGCTGACACAAGTAAGGACGGGCAGGCGTAGGCGGAAACGATCTCCTTTTAAAACAATGAATTGCACGCAGTCCACGTGATGTTGTTGAGGTTGTTCACGGGTTGACGGACTGCGGCGTCGAAGTGGGCTTCATTCAAACAGTGCGGGTGCCGGGCTAATTGTTCGAGAGCGCCGCGAAGGTGTTCGATCACGACACCGTTTATCCGTGCACGCCACCGAGGGGGGCGCCGATGGCGGTGCGGGGTATGTCGGTGGCAGCAGGCTCACCCGCGAGCGGGCGCCGCCTGCGTCAGGACTCAGCGCAGCGCCCGGTCCACCAGCACTTGCAGGCGGCCACGCGAGCATTGCTCGACCCGCGCCTCGACGCCGTACACCTGCGCCAGCAAGTCCGGCGCCAACACCTGGGCCGGAGTGCCGCAGGCCACCACCCGGCCTTTCTCCAGCATCACCAGGCAATCGGCATGGCTGGCCGCCAGGTTGATGTCGTGCAGCACCGCCACCGCCAGCAGGCGATGGCGCACGACGCGCTCGCGCACCGCATCCATCACCCGCAGTTGGTAGTGCAGGTCCAACGCGCTGGTGGGCTCGTCGAGCAGCAGCACCTGGGGGTTGCGCGCCAGCAATTGGGCCAGGGCCACCAACTGGCGCTGGCCGCCGGACAGGCTGTCGAGCCCCTGCTCGGCCAGGTGCTCGATACCGAGTTGGCGCAGCGCCTCATACGCCGTGCCCAGCACGTCCTGCGCCGCGCCCACGCGCAGGGCGGCGACGATGCTCTCCAATACGCCCAAGGCCAACCCCGGCGGCAACTGCTGGGGCATGTAGGCCAGGCGCCGGGCGCGCTCGGCGAACGGCAGGCGGGTGACGTTCTCGCCGTCGAGATGCACGGCGCCCTGCATCCGCTCCAGCCCGGCCAAGGCGCGGAGCAAGGTGGACTTGCCGGCGCCGTTGGGCCCGACCAGCGCCACCAGGCTGCCGGCCGGCAGTTCCGGCAGGCTCAGGCCCTGGATGATCGAACGTCGGCCATAGGCCACCGAGACGTCGTCGATACGCAGACTCACAGTCGCCTCCCGCGCTTGAACACCAGCGCCACGAACACTGGCACACCGACCAGCGCGGTGACGATGCCGACCGGCACGATCACCCCCGGCAGGATCAGCTTGCTGGCGATCGACGACAGCGACAGCAGCAGCGCCCCGACCAGGGCGCTGGCCGGCAACAGGAAGCGCTGGTCCTCGCCCACCAGCAAGCGCGCGATGTGCGGGCCGACCAGGCCGATGAAACCGATGGTGCCGACGAAGGCCACGGCGGTCGCCGACAGCAGGCTGATGCGCAGCAGCGAGGCCACACGCAAGCGTCGGGTATCCACACCGAAGCTGCGCGCGCGGTCCTCGCCCATGCGCAGCAAGGTCATGGCCGACGCGCTGCGCAAGGAAAACGGCACGACCAGCGCCAGCACCGCAGCGAGGATGCCAAGCTTCTGCCAGTTGGCCCGGGCCAGGCTGCCGAGGGTCCAGAACACCAGTTGCTGCAACACGTCCTCGGTGGCCAGCAGTTGCAGCAACGACACCAGCGCGTTGCAACTGAACACCAAGGCGATGCCGAATAGCACCAGGCTTTCGACCCCCGCGCCGCGCAGCCGCGACATGCCCTGCAACAGCAGCACCGACAGGCACGCGAAGACGAACGCCATCACCGTCACCTGGGCGCTGGGCGAAAGCCAGGCCACGCTCAGCGGGTAGGCGATGGCCAGCGAGGCGCCGAGCGCGGCGGCCGACGACACGCCCAAGGTGAACGGGCTGGCCAGGGGGTTGTCGAGGATCGCCTGCATTTCGGCGCCGGCCAGCGCCAGGGCCGCGCCCACCAGCACCGCCATCAGCGCATAGGGCAGGCGCACGTTCCAGATGATCACCCGCTCGGTGGCGCTCAGCGTGCTCGGGTCGAACACCCCGTGCAGCAATTGCCCCAGGCCCATGCCCGAGGCGCCGCTGGCCAGGTCACCGAGCACCGACAGCAGCAACAGCACGGCCAGGCCGCCGACCAGCGCGGTACGCCGCCACAACAGGCGTCGATACTGCCAGGCCGCCTGTTCGACGCCTGGCAGCGCCTGGGCCTGGGCCTGGGCCGTCACTGGGCGTCGATCCAATAGTGGCCGTCCAGGCCGACTTCGAGCATCCGGTTGATCTGGCCCATGGTCGCCTGCGGGTCCAGGTCCTTGAAACGCTCGGGGTGAATCCAGCGGGCCATGGCTTCGATGGCCAGGATGTTGAACGGCGAGTTGTAGAAGTCATGCCACAGGCCATGGGCCTGGCCCTCGCGGATCGGCCGCAGCGGCGCGAATTCGGGGCGCGCGGTGATCTTCGCCAGGCTCTGGCGTGCGCTGTCGGCGCTTACGCCAGCCCCGAGCAGCACGCCTGGAGCACGGTTGCCGGTGGCGATGTAGACGTCCGGGTCGGCCTTGAGCACGTATTCGACGCTGACATCGCCCAGCGCGCCGGGCACCACGTCGGCGGCGATGTTATGCCCACCGACCGCCTCGACCACGCTGCCCAGGCCGCTCTTGCCCGTGGTATGGCCCGGCGCCTGCCAGACACCGGCCAGCAGTTCGAGGAACACCTTGGGCCGCTGGCTGGGCTCGAGCCCCGCCAGCGCATCGGTGACTCGCTTGAGGTGACTGTCGTAGAAGCTCAGGTACTGCTGCGCTTGCTGCTCGCGGCCGAGCAAAGTGCCCAGCGCTTGCAGGCTGACCCGGGTGTTCTCGATCGGGTGCACGCGGAAATCGATGAACAGCACGGGAATGCCCGCCTGCTCCAGCAGGTCGGCCACCGGGCTGTGCTGGGTCGGGCCTTCGCCGGCGATGCTGAAGATCGCCAGGTCCGGCTTGAGCGCCAGGATCTGCTCGGCGCTGACGCTCTGCTCCGAGGCCTGGCCGATCAGCGGCAGCTTGGCCACCTGTGGATAACGCTTGGCGTAGACCTCATAGGTGTGCGGGTCGAGCAGGCGCATGTCGTTCTGCCAACCGACCACACGCTGGAACGGGTTGTCGCGGTCGAGCAGGGCCAGGGCGAAGAACAGCCGGCCCTCGCCGAGGACGATACGTTGCGGCGCGTGGTCCATCTCGACCTTGCGTCCGAGCACGTCGGTGACTTGGGTGGCGCTGGCGGTCTGGGCGATGCCCAGTCCGGCCGCGAGGAAGACCACGAGCGGCAGCAACTGCCGCGCGCGACGGAGAATGGCGGACATGCGAGGGCTCCTGCGACTGCGGATGCGTGACAGAGAATCGGTCTCATTCAAGCCGCGCATTCTAGTCGCCGCCATGCCCTGAGCAGCGTGTCGGAATGTAATGGAATGTCATGCGCTAGCGCGGTGACTGTGAGGCCGTACCACCCCATGCTCCAGGGGTTTATGCGGACATTGCGCAAGCCAACTGTCTCTCACCTACCACCGACCCGCGGTCTTGCTCAACTTCTTAGGGGCCGCTCCCACAAAACCGCGCTGGACGCTGGAGATCATGCGCTGCAGATGAACAGCAAGCGCATGTTCACGCGGTGTCGCATACTGGGCCAAAGAGATGAGGCGAGCGCAATCTCGGCGCAAGCTGCCGTCAGTCCAACATCGCCTTCAAGGCCCGGCAATCCGCAGCGTGCCAGTCGGCCAGGCCCGGCCAAGGGTTGTCCGCCAGGTTCACCAGGACCGTGCCGGCACCGGCGGCGCGACCGCAATCCAGGTCGTGGCGGTGATCGCCGACCATCAGCAATTGCGTGGGGGCCACGCCCCAGGCCTTGGCGATGTGCAGCAGGCCTTCGGGTTCGGGTTTGGGCGCTGCTTCGTCGCGACCCAGCACCTGCTCGACGGGGAAACAGTCGGCCAAGCCAATCACCTGCAAGGTGATATGCGCCAGCTCGCGGGCATTGCGGGTGAGGATCGCCAGGCGACAGCCCCGCGCCGCCAACTCGCGCACCAACTCCACGGCGCCGCTGGCAGCGGTCGAGGTCAGCGCCAGTTCGCGCTCATGCTCCAGCAGCCAGGCGTGCTTGGCGGCCGCCTCGGCCGGCGGCAGCGCGGCGAGATGGCCCAGGATGTCGTCCTCGGGCGGAATCTGCAGCGTGCGGCGGATGGCGGCGAAATCGTGCACCGCCACGGTGAGGGTGCCGTCCATGTCGAACACCCAATGGCGCGCCTCGTGCAGCTTCATGCCCAGTCCTTGCGGTGGCGGATCAGGCCTTCCTGGGTGGTCGAAGCCACCAGTTGCCCGGCGCGGTTGAAGATGCTGCCGCGGCTGAAGCCGCGGGCGTTGCCGGCCCAAGGGCTGTCGGTGGCGTACAGCAGCCACTCGTCGGCGCGCAGGTCGCGGTGGAACCACAGCGCGTGGTCGAGGCTGGCGATCTGCATGTCCTTCTGCCACACCGAGCGGCCATGGGGCAGCAGCGCAGTGGTCAGCAGGCCGAAGTCCGAGGCATAGGCCAGCAGGTACTTGTGCAGCGCCGGCGTGTCGGCCAGGTTGCCGTCGGCGCGGAACCAGGCGTACTTCACCGGATCGCCGGGCTTGGGGTCGAACGGGTCACGCTCGGTGACCGGACGGATCTCGATGGGCTTGGCGCACAGCACCTTGTCGCGGATGCGCTCGGGCAGCTTGTCGGCCATGGCCTGGGCCAGTTCCACTTCGCTGGGCAGGTTTTCCGGCCCGACCACCTCGGGCATCGTCGCCTGGTGCTCGAAACCGCCCTCGTCGTACTGGAACGAGGCGCTGCAGGTAAAGATCGGATTGCCCTTCTGGATCGCCGTGACCCGGCGCGTGCTGAAGCTGCCACCGTCGCGCACCCGGTCCACCGAGTACACCACCGGCATGCTGGCGTCGCCCGGGCGCAGGAAGTAGCCGTGCAGCGAATGCACGTGGCGGGCGTCCTCGACCGTCTGGCTGGCCGCCGACAGCGACTGGCCCAGCACCTGGCCGCCATACAGCTGGCGGAAGCCCAGGTCCTGGCTGCGACCTCGGAACAGGTTTTCTTCGATGGGTTCGAGGCTCAACAGGTCGACCAGGTCGTCCAGTACGTGGCTCATCGGCGATGTCTCCTACGGCATTGCGGCAATCGATTGAATGGCGCGAATCATACAGAATTTGTCAGCGCCGCCGCGCGCAAGTGCCGTTCAGCCGCGCACGCTGCGTTCCCAGTGCGCACGGTCCATGCGATAGAGCACGTGCGGGCGCAGCGGATGGCCCTCGGGCAGACGCGGGTGCTCGAAGCGGCCCGCTTCGTCCTCACGCATGCCGATGGCCTGCATCACTTTCTGCGACGGCACATTGTCCTGGCTGGTGAAGGCCACCACCTCGTCCAGACGCAACTGCGCGAACGCGCAGCGCAGGCAGGTCCACGCCGCCTCGCTGGCGAAGCCCTGCCCCCAGTGGCGCCGGGCCAGGCGCCAACTGATTTCCACGGCCGGTGCGAAGGGCGCTTCGAAATTGACGTTGAGCAGCCCGGTCAGGCCGATGAACGCGCCGCTGTCCATGCGCTCCAGGGCCCAGAGGCCGTAGCCGTATTCGCTGAAATGCCCGCGAATGCGACCGATCAGCGCGGCGCATTCCAGGCGCGTCAAGGGCGCTGGAAAGTAGCGCATCACCTGCGGGTCGGCGCACATCTCGGCGAAGGCCGGCAGATCGTCGTCGTGCCACTGGCGCAGGTTCAGGCGTGCGCTTTCGAGGGTGAGGATGGGGGTCATGGACGGGGCTCCGGCTGGCACTGGGCTGCAGTCTACAGCGTAGGCAATGGATGAAGATTTCCTCATGTGCCGGGGCCAATGGATTTTTCACAACGGCTTCACCGGGCTCCCACAGATCCGTTCGCACAATTGCCCCATACCCACCGCCGCTCTGTTCGCGGCCCTTTCCTGCCGGAGCCCGCGCATGCTGTCGAGCGACACCCTCAGCCCCTTGGTCATGCCCACGCGCCGTACGTGGCAGCGCCTGCCGCGCATGACCCTGGCCCTGGGCCTGGCACTGCTGTTAACCGCCGCATCGGCACTGCTGTGGGCGTCGACGAGGACCACCATCGTGAACCTGGGCAACGAACGACACTTGAACGCCAGTGGCCTGCTGCAGCAGTGGGCCGAAGGTGCGGTCATCGTGATGATCCGCCATGCCGAGCGCTGCGACAGCGCGCCCGGCCCATGCCTGGACGACGCCACCGGCATCACCGTGGCCGGCAGCCAGGCCGCCAGCCGCGTCGGCGAAGGCCTGCAGCACCTGGGCCTGGCGGGCGCCGACCTGCTCAGCAGCCCGAAACTGCGCACCCGCCAGACCGCGCACTTCATCGTCGGCGACACGGTCACCAGCGAGGACTGGCTCGAAGGCTGCAACGCCCACTTCACCGAACAGGCCCTGGCGCACAAACGCAGCGGTCACAACCTGGTGCTCATCACCCATGACGGCTGCGTCGATCATTTCCAGCGCTCGCTGAGCGTCGCGCCCGGTCAACGCGACAGCGCCTACGCCAGTGCCCTGTTCGTCTCGGTCGATGGCAACGGCAAGGCACGGATTCTCGGGCGCATGAACGAGCCGGACTGGCAGCGGGTGCTGGCCACGCGGCAGCGCTGAGCGCTCTTCTTGCGCCGCATCGCCGGGGACAGGCAAGATCAGCGCTGCCTTTCGCCGCGACCCTCGCCATGTCCCTGCCCCTGATCTACCACGACGACTACAGCCCGGAATTCCCGCCCGAGCACCGCTTCCCAATGGACAAGTTCCGCCTGCTGCGCGACCACCTGGTCGCCAGCGGCCTGACCCAGGACGAGGCGCTGCTGCGCCCGGCCATCTGCCCCGATGACATCCTCGCCCTGGCCCACGACCGCGCCTACATCGACCGCTACATGAGCGGCGAGCTGTCGCGCGAAGACCAGCGCCGGCTCGGCCTGCCCTGGAGCGAGGCGCTGGCCCGGCGGACCGTGCGGGCCGTCGGCGGCTCGCTGCTCACCGCCGAAATGGCGCTGCAACAGGGTATCGCCTGCCACCTGGCCGGCGGCACCCACCACGCTCACTACGACCATCCGGCCGGTTTCTGCATCTTCAACGACCTGGCGGTGATCAGCCGCTATCTGCTCGAAGCCGGGCGCGTCCAGCGGGTACTGATCTTCGACTGCGACGTGCACCAGGGCGACGGCACCGCGCGCATCCTCGAGGACACCCCGGACGCCATCACCGTCTCGCTGCACTGCGAGCAGAACTTCCCGGCGCGCAAGGCGCGCAGCGACTGGGACATCCCGCTGCCACGCGGCATGGGCGATGCGGCCTACCTGCAGGTGGTGGACGATGCGCTCAACTACTTGTTGCCGCTGTATCAGCCTGACCTGGTGCTGTACGACGCCGGCGTCGATGTCCACCAGGACGATGCCCTTGGCTACCTGCAACTGACCGATGCCGGGGTTGCCGCGCGCGACGAGGCGGTGCTGCGTCATTGCCTGGGCCGCGACATTCCAGTGGCTGGGGTGATCGGCGGCGGCTACAGCAAGGACCGCGAGGCCTTGGCCCGTCGTCACGGCATTCTCCACCACAGCGCAGCGCGGGTGCTGGGTTACGCACAATGACTGTGGAACCGCCTGTGGATAACCTGAGCGAAAGCCGCTACAGCCCTTTAACTGCCTGATCTGCAAGCATCTGATCATTTTTTGTACAGTGCCTGCGCACCCAGCGCTGGGGTAGAATGCCGGCTCTTTTCCACAGCCGCCTGCCGCCATGACCGACTCTTGCCCCGCTCGCCCTCCCCTCGTCGCCGTGATCGGTGCCGGCCCCGCCGGCCTCATGGCCGCCGAGGCGCTGGCCCAGGCGGGTGTGACGGTGGAGGTGTTCGACGCCATGCCCTCGGTCGGCCGCAAGTTCCTGCTGGCCGGCGTCGGCGGCATGAACATCACCCACTCGGAGCCCTACCCCGCCTTTGTCGGTCGCTACGGCGAGCGCCGCGACGCACTCGATGCGCTGCTGCGCGACTTCGACGGGCAGGCGCTACGCCAGTGGATTCACGGCCTGGGCATCGAGACCTTCGTCGGCACCTCGGGCCGGGTGTTTCCCACCGACATGAAGGCCGCGCCACTGCTGCGCGCCTGGCTCAAGCGCCTGCGCGAAGCCGGCGTGGTTATCCACACCCGGCACCGCTGGCTGGGCTGGACTGCCGAAGGGGCGCTGCGCATTGGTTATCCACAGGGCGAACGGCACGTGCACGCCCAAGCGGTGGTGCTGGCCCTGGGCGGCGGCAGTTGGGCGCGCCTGGGCTCGGACGGCGCCTGGGTGCCCGTGCTGGCCGAGCGCGCTGTGGATATCTCGCCACTGCGCCCGAGCAACTGCGGGTTCGAGGTCGAGGGCTGGAGCGAGGTGCTCAAGGCCAGGTTCGCTGGGGCGCCGCTGAAGAACATCGCCCTGAGCGTGCCGGGCAGCGTGCCGCGCAAGGGCGAGTTCATCCTCACGGCACAAGGGGTCGAGGGCAGCCTGGTGTACGCCTGGTCGGCGCCGCTGCGCGCCAGCCTGGAACGCGAAGGTCGCGCCACGTTGTTGCTCGACCTGCTGCCGGACCGGCCTGTGGACAAGATCGCCCAGGCCCTGGCCAAGCCGCGCGGTTCGCGGTCCATGGCCCGGCACCTGCAAGGGCAATTGGGCATCGACGGGGTGAAGGCTGCGCTGCTGCGCGAACTGACCGACCCAGCGACCTTCGCCGATCCGCAGCGCTTGGCCGAAGCGATCAAGGCGTTGCCCATCGAGTTGCTGCGCACACGGCCACTGGACGAAGCGATCAGCAGTGCCGGCGGGGTGTGCTTCGAGGCACTCGACGACGGCTTGATGCTCAAGGCACTGCCGGGCGTGTTCTGCGCCGGCGAGATGCTGGACTGGGAAGCGCCGACCGGCGGCTACCTACTCACCGCCTGCTTCGCCAGCGGCCTGCGCGCCGGACGGGCTGCGGCGCAGTGGGTCGCTGAACGCCAGCCCGCCTCGACTACCCCATGACACCCCACCTGCCGTGCAGCCTCGTCTCGCGGTCGGCCTTGCGCCACTAGGGTTTGCGCTTACGCGGTCCGCCATTGAAACTCGGCACCTTGCGTACCGGCTTGACCGTCGGCGCAGCGTCCTCGGCGCTGTCCATCCACTTGCCCAAGCCGCGCTTGGCGCTATTCTCCTTGGGCTTCTTGGGTTTCTTCGGCTTCTTCAGTACCTGGCCGCTGGCATCGGTCATCGGCACCCGGTGATCGGGGATGAAATCCGCCTCTTCATGGCGCGGCAAGGTCTGGCGGATCAAGGTTTCGATGGCCGACAGCAGTTGCACTTCATCGGCGCACACCAGCGAGATCGCCTCGCCCTTGTTGCCGGCGCGACCGGTGCGGCCAATTCGGTGCACATAGTCCTCGGCAACGATCGGCAGATCGAGGTTGACCACCAACGGCAGGTCGTCGATGTCCAGACCGCGCGCCGCCACGTCGGTGGCCACCAGCACCTGGATCTCGCGCGCCTTGAAGGTATCCAGCGCGCGCTGGCGGGTGGCCTGGGGACGGTCGCCATGGATGCCGTCGGCCTTGATGCCGTCGGCGAGCAAGCGCTCGACCAGTTGATCGACACCGTTGCGCGTCTTGGCGAACACCAGCACCTGGCTCCAGCGCTGCTTGTGCAGCAGGTGGCAGAACAGGTCGGTCTTGCGCTTCTTGTCCACCGGCACCAGCCACTGCTTGACCGTGGTGGCGGCGGCATTGCGCGGGCTCACTTCGATACTCAGCGGATCGCTCAGCGCCAACCCGGCGAGCAGGCGGATCTGCTCGGAGAAGGTGGCCGAGAACAGCAGGGTCTGGCGCTTGCGCGGCAGCGCGGCGTACACCGCCTGCAATTCTTCGGCGAAACCCAGGTCGAGCATGCGGTCGGCTTCGTCGAGTACCAACATTTGCACCTGAGCGAATTTCAGGGCGTTCTGGCGGAACAGGTCGAGCAGCCGGCCGGGAGTGGCCACCAGCAGGTCGACACCGCGGCGCAGGCGCATCATCTGCGGGTTGATGCTGACACCGCCATACACGGCATAGGTGCTCAGCGGCAGTTGCTCGGCATACTCGCGGATGTTGGCGTGGACCTGCTCGGCCAGCTCGCGGGTGGGCACCAGCACCAGGGCGCGGATCGAGTTGCTGTCCACCTTGCCGCCCTCCAGCGCCAGGCGTTGCAACACGGGCAGGGCGAAGCCGGCGGTCTTGCCGGTGCCGGTCTGGGCGGCGGCCATCAGGTCGCGGCCGGCCAGCACGGCGGGAATGGCCTGGGCCTGGACCGGCGTTGGGGTGGAATAGCCCAACTGCTCCAGGGTGCGCAGCAGCGGTTCGATCAGGCCGAGTTTGGCGAAAGTCATGGGTGTACCGTCAGAGGGGGTTCAGCGAAGGCGGCAGTTTACCGCAAGCCTGCCTTCGCTGTGGCCTTGCGCTGCTCACGCCACCTGACGCGGCGCCCGTCGCCACTGCGGCAGGCCGATCAGCACCACCGCGCCGACGATCACGCCCATGGCCAAGGCTTCCTCTGCACCGATCCGCTCGCCGGCGAAAGCGATGCCCAGCAGCACCGCCACCACCGGGTTGACGTAGGCATAGCTGGTGGCGGCCGCCGGGCGCACGTGCTTGAGCAGATACATATAGGAACTGAACGCCACGATCGAACCGAACACCACCAGATACGCCAGCGCACCCCAGCCCGCCGCGCTCGGCATCTGCGTCAGGCGCTCGCCGCTGAGGACGCTGCCCAGCAGCAAGGCGCCGCCACCGACCAGCATTTCCGCCGCGCTGGCCATGGCGCCCTGGGGCAGCGGCAGGGTCTTGCTCCACACCGAACCGAAGGCCCAGGCAGCGGCAGCGAAGATCAGCAGCGCCGCGCCCATGGGACTGGCCTGCAGGTTCGAGCCCAGGTTGAGCAGCGCGATGCCGGCCAGCCCAAGCAGAATGCCCGCCCACTCCAGGCGCGAGTTGCGGTGGCCGAACCCCAGGCCGAACAGCAGGGTGAACAGCGGCACCGTGGCCACTGCCAGGGCGGCAACGCCCGAAGCGACACCGGCGTGCTCGGCCAGGGTCACGCCGCCGTTGCCGCAACTGAGCAGCAGAAAGCCGATGGCGCCGGCCGAGCGCCACTGCGGCCAAGTCGGTGCCGGCACGCCGCGCCAACGCAGGAAGCCATACAGCAGGCTGCCGGCAATGACGAAGCGCACCCCCGCCATCAACATCGGCGGCCAGGATTCGACACCGATGCGGATGGCCAGGTAGGTGGAACCCCAGACCAGGTACAGCGCCGTGAAGGCGCCCAGGAGCAACCAGGGAAAGCGACGGGAGGCGGGCATGATAAAAGACTCGAAATCCGTTTACGGGTGTCTTAGTTTAGAAAGGCGCCTGGGCAAACATAAGTTACAAAACAGGTTTAATCAGGCATGACACTTTTCAATCAACGGTAATTGCACGGATTTACCGTCGATTGCCTGAACGAGGCTCCGATGGACAAGTACGACCGCATGCTGCTCGCCGCCCTGCTCGAGGACGGCCGCGCCTCCTACGCCCAACTCGCCCGCCAGGTCAACCTGTCACCCCCGGCCGTGGCCGAACGGGTGGCCAAGCTCGAGGCCAGCGGCGTGATCACCGGCTACACCGCCAAGGTCGATCTGGAAAAGATCGGCCTGCCGATCCAGTGCGTCATCGAGCTGCGCCTGAACAGCCATGGCAACCAGCAGGCCTACGACGCCCTCACGCGTATTCCCCAGCTCACCGAATGCCATCGGGTCACGGGTGACCCCTGCGTGATCATGCAGGCGGCGGTGGCGTCGATGCCCGAGCTCGAAGCGCTGATCAATCAGGTATCGCAACTGGGTTTCAGCAAGACCGCGATCATCTTGTCCAGCGCCGTGGAACGGCGGGTGCCGCTGGATCACCTGAAACCTGACGCGATGAGATCCACCACACATTCCACTAAGCGTTGAAGGGCGCATCAGTCAACGTAACAATGCCTCCAGACGCTGACAGCCCTCTTTATGTCGCTTTCAAGCGCTGTGTGCAATGGCGGGATTGCCGAGGGGCAGCAACGATCCCACGTCGTCACGAACGTTGCGCACCTTCAGGCAGCGACCGCCCACGGCAGGTCGAAGTCGCGTTGGACGGTTGGGGAGCGATGAGCAGGGCCTGCGAGCAGAGGCTGCAGGCCATGGGTCGCCTTCAGTGGCCCACATCGCCGTGACTCAACCCGCATCGAAACACTATGACCAAACGAAGTATCTATACACTTCGGCTACTAACTTTCCACTGTGTAGGCTCTTTCCGACACTCAAATGAACGCCTACTTTCGCCTCAGCCCCTCGCTTGTAGATATAACAAAACGTTCACTGGAATTCCGACCAGCGGAGTCTCTCCACTGCAATCAATTGAGCTCATTGATTTTTATCAGGTGTTGATTATCACATTTGCACGCGGCCTTGCTGCATCCGCTTGACTGGACACTTGCACCGGGGGCGTTTCGAACTAGCCTAGTGAACCTGACCCGTCCTAGAAGACCAGTTAAAACACATGCATTGGATAATTAATCTACCCCCCTCACAACTCTGATCTCGGTGACGCCAGAACATCGATCCCACGACCACTGGTCGAATGGAATTCAAAGGGCGGTGAGTTCGAGCGATGAGTTCTAATTGTCGAACATGGAGAGTCGAACGATGAATGCACCCGTAGCATCCACCTCTACACACCGGGCCCTTGGGCTTCCCCACACCATGCAAGCGCACACGATAAGACCGGAGCGCTATGGCCCACCGCTGAAAGCGTTCGCCCTGGAACGTGTGACCCTTCCTCCGGTGGGAGACGATGAGTGCCTGGTAAAGGTCATGGCTGCAGGCGTCAATCACAATGGCATCTGGGCAGCACAGGGCCATCCGGTCGATGTCGTCGCACTGCAGGGTGGCGGTGGGGAGCAGCAGGGATTTCATATTGCGGGATCGGACGCCTCCGGGATCGTCGTCGCCATCGGGGAGCATGTAACCGACGTCCAGATTGGGGACGAAGTGGTCATGCATTGCGGTTGGTGGGATGAGGATGCGGTCGATGACCAGATCATGGACAGGTCTGCAAAGATATGGGGGTATGAAGTCAACTTCGGCGCGTTCGCCGAATATACCCGCGTCAAGCAAACAGCGTTGCTGCCAAAGCCCAAACATCTCTCTTGGGAGGAAGCGGCCTCCTACATGCTCTGTGGAGCGACTGCCTATCGAATGTTGTATGGATTCGCACCCCATACCCTGAAGCCAGGGGACGTGGTTCTCATCTGGGGCGGTAGCGGGGGTATGGGAACGATGGCTACCCAGTTGGTACGGGCGGCAGGCGGCATTGCAATCGTAGTGGTCAGCAGCGAGGAAAAAGCTGCGTACTGCATGGAGAACGGCGCGCACGGAACGATCAATCGCCGCGACTACAAGCACTGGGGGCCCCTCGATGACCTGCAAGATAGCGCGCTCTACCATGACTGGATGATGGAAGCTCGGCGCTTCCAAAAAGAAATATGGCGCTTGGTGGGTGCACGTAAAAACCCATCGATCGTGATCGAACATCCCGGCGAAGATACGTTCCCAACATCAAATTTCGTTTGCGCACCCGGCGGCATGGTCGTGATATGTGCCGGCACCAGTGGTTACAGGGGCACGTTCGATATCCGCTACCAGTGGATGAGGCAAAAGCGACTTCAAGGTTCGCACTTCGCCAATAGAAAACAGTGCGAGGCATTCAACGCCTTGGTTGAACAGAAAACAATAAGACCCTGTTTGACTCGAACTTTCGAATTCCACGAACTTGCCCAGGCGCATCAACTCATGTTTGAGAATCGCGACCCCATGGGCAACATGGCCATTCGTATTGGCGCCGGTAATGGAGCATGAGCCATGGACTTTATCGAGCGGTTCATCGACATTGCACGTGCTCATCCTGAGCGTATTGCCGTTACCCAGACTGATCATTCATTGTCGTATCGGCAACTGTACCGCCGCGCTGCGGCACTGGCGCTCACCCTGCAAGCAGCCACCACCGGCCCGCTTATTGGCTTGATGATGGCAAAAAATATCAACTACATCGTCGCGCTGCTGGCGGTGCACATCTCGGGACGAACGGCCGTTGCGCTGGACCGCGGGTATCCCATCGAGCGTCAAAAACAGCTGGCCGATGCCGTTGACCTGGCGCTCTGCATTGTGGATCGACACGTCACCGAACCTCTCGACTTGGTGCGTGCTGGGACGGTCTTGCTCGACCTGAGCGAAGTCCACCCCGGCACCGAGCCGTCCGAGCCCACGGGAGTCAACGAACGTCAGGAGGCTGCTGCCTACATAGTCTTTACCTCGGGCACGACCGGACGCCCCAAGCCGGTCATGGTGCCCTACCGCTCGTTGAGCGCACTGATCGCCGGCATGATCCAACCCGATACCGCACAGGGCTGCACGCTTTTCTATGCCGCGCAGGGCTTCGACGTATCTTTTCAGGAGATCTACAGCACGCTGTGTTGCGGCCACACCCTTCATTTGATTGAAGACGATATCAAGAAAGACCTGCACATCCTCTATCGCACTCTGCACGACAGGCAGGTCACCCGGCTGTTCCTGCCCACTTCCATGCTCATCCCTTTCACGATGTTTGATCGCAATGGCGCCTTTGACCTACCGCGGCTGACACAGATCCTGGTGGCAGGTGAACAGTTGAGGATCAATCCCGCAGTACGTAGATGGTTCCAGGAGCACCCAACCTGCCGGCTGATCAATCATTACGGGCCATCGGAAACTCACGTCGTGATGGAACACGTGCTCGAGCAGCCACCCAAGCAATGGCCCGATCTCCCTCCCCTCGGAGACGTGCTGCCTTGCAGCCGGGCCTGTGTACTGAACGAGGACCTGCAGCCGGTAGCGCCAGGCGCGTGCGGTCGTCTGTACATCGCCGGTAGATCACTGGCTCTGGGGTACTACGGCATGGCGCAGCAGACAGCCGACAGGTTCATCCATGATCCTGTATCCGGTGAGCGGATGTATGACACGGGCGATATTTGCTATCAGGACAGCAACGGCCTCTATCACTATAAAGGGCGTCACGACCGTCAGCATAAAGTGCGAGGGCATCGCGTCGAACTCAAGGAAATCGAGGTGGTGGTGTCCGACTCGGGCCTTGTTACGGACTGCCTGGTCGTTGCGCGCGAGTCGGGGGCCACGACGGTGTTGATCCTCTACTACACCACACACGCAGCGGATCAAGACGTCACCCTCGCTCTGCACACGCACTTGGCCGCGCAATTGCCTGAGTACATGCTGCCCTCTTTCTATCAGCGGATAGCCGCCATTCCGCTCAACCATAACGGCAAAGCCGATCCGCAACGTTTACCTCGACTCGGTAGCGCACGCGATCAACTCCCAGGGCATTACGAGCCCCCGCACGGCCCCATGGAAATTCAGTTGTGCGCAATCGCCGCCTCCTGCCTCGGACTGGACAAGGTCGGCGCACTCGACAATTTCATGGACCTGGGCGCCAGTTCAATCACTTTGCTGTTGCTCATGGCGGAGTTGCGTCATGCGCTGGGTCGCGATCTGCGTCTGACAGACCTGTATGAATTCCCCTGCGCACGCCATCTCTGCGCGCACTTGGCCCGTCCTCACAGCGTCACACCGCCGCCCGATAGACCGTTGCCGGTCAGTGATCGCAGGCAGCGCTGTGCTGCCATGGCAACTCTATCGGCCAAGAGGAGGCACTGAAGATGAGCGAGCTCAATGACCAACAGTCGGGATTCGAAGACACCGCGATCGCCATCGTCGGCATGGCATGCCGCTTCCCGGGTGCCAATTCGGTGCATCAATACTGGCAGAATCTCCTGAATGGCGTGGAAAGCATCGAGGTTTCCCAAGATCAGGCAGGCAGAATTCACGCCAAGGCGCAGATCACGCACATCGAGTGCTTTGATCACGAATTTTTCGGCTTCAGCCTCAAAGAGGCGATGTTGTTGGATCCGCAACAGCGGGTGTTGCTCGAATGTGCGTGGGAAGCGATGGAAGATGCCGCGCTACATGGCCGAACAGCAGCCACTGGGGTGTTCTGCGGTGCGGGTCCAAGTTCGTATTTCATTAACAATGTCTATGGCTTGCAAGCACACGACAGTGCATGCGCCCTGTACCAGTCCTCTGAAGCGCTCGCCCGCTTCATGGCCACTGACAAGGAATTCCTTGCCAGCAGAATTGCCTACAAACTCGATTGCCGTGGGCCGGCGGTGAATGTTCAGGCCGCATGCGCAACCTCTTTATTTGGCGTCCAGGCTGCCGTACAGGCCCTGCTTCTAGGCGAATGCGAAAGCGCGGTGGTCGGCGCCAGTGCTATCTCGGTACCTCAGACGATTCCTTACTTCTTCGAGCCTGGGATGCCGTTCAGCTCGGACGGTCACTGCCGTCCGTTCGACGCCCAGGCCAGCGGCACCATCTTTGGTTCCGGGGCGGCGGTCATCGTGCTCAAGCGACTGAGCGACGCGCTTGCCCAAGGCGATGAGATTCATGCGCTCATTCGGGGTATTGCAACCAACAATGACGGTGCTCACCGGGCAGGCATGTCGGCGCCATCCGTGGCAGGCCAGACTCAAGTGGTGAGTGAAGCGTTGAGTCTTGCAGAGAGCTCGCCGGAGCGCATCCACTACATCGAGGCCCACGGCACCGCCACGCCCATTGGCGACCCGATTGAAGTCAAAGCCTTGGCCAACGTCTTCGCTGAACGCTCCAGGCAGTCACTCTGCTATCTGGGCAGCGTCAAGGGCAACATCGGCCACTTGGGATGGGCAGCAGGCATGGCAGGACTGATCAAAGGGATCATGATCGCCAAGTACCGCAAGATTCCGGCGACGCTCCACCTACACACTTACAATCCAGAACTGCACATCGAAGACACGCCATTTGAAGTCAACCGGAACACGATTGACCTTGATGTCGATCGTGTCCAGATCGGCGTCAGCAGCTTCGGCTTGGGTGGCAACAACGCCCATTTGATCCTGGAAACGGCGCCTACGCACGCTCATGCCCCAGCAGTGCCCGCGCTCCCGGCAGGTCTCGTTCCTCTGTCAGCACGCTCCCCGCAAGCCCTACGTGAATTGATAGCGCAATACAGGGAGTTTCTACATACCCAGCCGGATGAGGCCTACGCCACATTCGTGGCCAACCTGTGGCAACGGCGCACGCACTTTGACCATCGCGCTTGCCTGGTCGCTACCGACCGCTCACAAGCCATGCAAGGCCTGCAAGACCTGCAGGACATGCCACTGCCCATCAGGCACTCGCAGCCGGTTCGAGTCGCTTTGATGTTCTCGGGCCAGGGCGGCGAACATCGGGGCATGGCGCGCGCGCTGTATGAGCGAGAGCCCGTTTTCCGCCAGGCAGTGGATGAGTTCGACGCGATCTGCAGCACGACGTTCGCGGCACGGGCAGCGCAATTACTGTTCGATGACCACTTCAGTGGCGCGCTCGAAACGGATATCTCTCGCTCCCAGCCTTTGATCTTCATTGTGCAAGTGGCGATGGCGCGCTTGCTCCTGAGCAACCTTCATGCACCTGACGCGTTACTGGGGCACAGCCTGGGAGAATATGCTGCGGCCTGCATCGCAGGCGTCTTCACCCCTGAGCAAGGCTTCATGATCGTCACCGAGCGCAGCCGTCTACTGCATTCGATCGGCGAGCAGGGCGCCATGCTGATGATCGCAACGGACCAGGAACAAGTCATCGGGCTGATGCAAGCGTGTGGCGTCAACGCATCCATCGCGGCAACCAATACGCAGGCCAACACCGTAGTATCGGGAAGCGTTGCCGACATCGAGACCCTGATGCGACATGCTGATGCCTGCGCAGTCACCCACCAGCGCCTGAACATCAGCAGGCCGGGACATTCGGCGCTCCTGGAGCCCTTGCTGGAACAGTTCGAGGCATTCGTCTCGCAGTTCGAACTGGCCTCCCCTTCCATGCCGCTGATCTCGGGCCTGACCGGAACAATGGCAGACAGCACGGTGGCCCAGGCCGCTTACTGGCGTCGCCAACTGCGCGAGACCGTCAACTGGCAGAGCGCTTACGCCTGCGCCGTGGAGCGAGGGTGTACCCATTTCGTCGAGGTCGGCGTATCCAGTGCCTTGTCTGCGATGGCAGTCGGGCAATCCCCTTCAGAGGTCATCGTTCTTCCAATGACTCGCAAGGGGCGCGCTAGCGATCAGCAGTACCTCGCGGTGCTCGCACGGCTCTACAGCGATGGCGCCCAACTCAGCAGTTCGCTGGCACCGTCGCCCCACTTGCTCGAAGGATTGCCAAGTTATCCATTTCAACGGGTGCGCTGCTGGATCGAAAGCAACGTCCCTGAGGCGAGCACACCAAGCCTTTACAAAACCACTTGGCATCCACTTTCCTGGGAAAATGCTCAATCGATCAGCTCGCCCCCCACGAACGTGTTGTTGCTCACCCCAGATTCGAATTCCAGATACGGCTCAGCACTGCAACGGGCTTTCGGCCACGTCTGGGCTGTGGACTCGGCCCCCTGGATAGGGGCTGCCCAAGGATCCGATCACTGCGCGCCTGCCGCAATCGACACGCTTTGGCGAGAGTACCCGGAAGGATTCGACTGCGTTTACGCAGACCTCACTCATCTGCCGACAGACGAGCCAGACGCGGCAGTCGCGGTGTGTGCCTATCTTCTGGACCTCGTGCGTAGCCTGACGCGAACGTACGCACAACTGCCTCGGCTTTGTGCGATCTGTGCAAGTCCGGCCGCAATGGCCCATCCCGATCATCCCTCAGCACTCGCCACCAGCGTGGCCGCCTTGTTCCGCACTGTCATGATCGAATGTCCACAACTGCGGGCGTGCGTGGTGCATTTCGTCCAGCCTTCGCCTGCGCAACCGGATGATGAAAACGAGTGGAGGGTGTTACGGCAGGTGCTGCACAGCGATGAAACGCTGGTGCACTGTAGCGACGGCACTGCTCAGGTCCCGCGCCTGGAGGCAGCGCACCTCGAGCAGACACCCATGAAGTTCGACAACGGCATAACGTATCTACTGCTGGGCGGCGGCGGAGGGATTGGCAGACATTTGATACAGCGTCTTGTGGACGATCATGTCAGCGCTATTCATGTGATTGGACGATCCCTGCGGCCGGCAGATGAACTGCAGGCAATCATGCGTTGCCATCCTCAGGTCCACTACCACTGTATGGATACCAGCAGTAAACAAGGGCGCGAAGAATGTCGTGCCTGGGCCAGCAGCGCTCGCCTGGGCAAGCTGTGCCTGTTCAATCTGGCGGTGGATCTGCAAGACAAGTTGTACGAAGACGTCAGCTTCGAGGATCTGCGACGGGCATTCGCAGCCAAGTGCACAGCCATCCTCACGCTGTGCACTGTGCTTGCCGAACGAGGCTTGCAGATCCAGTGGGTGATCAACTTCTCCTCCGCTACTGCGTTGCTGGGCAATGGCGGACAAGCGGCCTACGGGGCTGCCAGCGCCTTCCTCGACGCATTGCCAACCCAGTGCTTTGGCACCGCAGCCAACGTCTCCACCATCAACTGGGGCGTTTGGCTCGACGCCGGAGCACTACGCGATCAGCCTCAACGTCAACACATCTTGCAAGCCGGCGGACTGCTGGGGCACTCGAGCGCCCAAGGCATCGATTACTTGAGTCAACTGATGGCACAACCGCCTGGCAACAGCGCATTCATGAAGTTGGACATAGAGCAGCTCGCTGCTCGCTCGCCCGCATGCGCCAGGTTGCTTGAGCAGTTGCCCCCCTCAGCCCAGGCCAGCGCGATCTCGACCCCGGATTCTCTCACCCTGGCTGAAAGGCTCGGTACCTGTCACGACGAGCGAGCCAGGCGCTCGGAGCTCGAGCCGTGGCTGATGAAAACCGTGGACAACCTGGTAGGACTGAACGCCTCTACACAACGCAGCTTCCAGGACATCAGCCAGGCGACGCTGGCCGAGTTGGGTTTTGACTCACTGGCGAAGGTGCAATTGCGCAATGCGCTCACCACGCAGTTGGGTATTGATTACAGCATCAAGCAACTGCAGCAGATCGCCAATATGGACGCGCTCGCGCAGGTGGTCGCAACCTTGACCGGGACCGAAAAATGGCGGGCGCCCGGCGCTCGACCGCAGTCACTGGATAGCGTGGAAACAGGGGAGCCCCCCGTGTCGATCCAGCAGGTTCGCTGGCTTTCGCTGATCGCCAAAGGGTACGGCCTGCGGGTCATTCCCTATCGAATTCATGCGCCGCTTCAGCGCGAGCATTGCTATGCGGCCTTGTCTCAAGTGCTGGACGAAGAGCCGCTGCTGCGCACCTTTTTCCCGCAAGGTAGACCACAGATCCGCTCGACCCACGAAGTACTTGACAGCTTCGACGCGCTTTTCGTGGACCTGCGAGATGTCGCCGATCCAGCCCAGCAGCTTGGTGAGCAGGTGCGCGCAATGGCTCGCACGCTACCCCAGCCGCAGGTGAACGTGACCTGGGCACTGCGTTTCATTGACGTGGGAGAACCCTTTTTCATCGCGCTGCTAGGTGTGCAGCACCTGGAGTTCGATGGCAAATCGCTGACGCTGATGCTCGAGCGATTCGCCCATTGCCTGCACGCCTTCATGCGAGATCAAACGCCACGCGCACGCGCAGAGGGCCTGCGCTACGCCGACTACGCCAGAAGGCAGGCCCAGTACCAGAGCACTTGGGCGGAAGATGCCGCCTTCTTCCGGGGGCTGTTCAACGCCTTCGAGGGTCCCACAGCACTGCCTGACCACCCAGGGTTCACCTCGACGACGGTGGCGCCTTCGAGCCGATACAGTATTGAATTGCCATCGGCCAATCGGCGCCTGGCGACCTTGGCGGGCGAATACGGTTTCAGCGTATTCAATGCGGTCTTGTATGCCTACGCCTCCACCATGGCGCACGTGTTGCGGTGCGACAAGCTGATGATCAGCACGATCAATAGCGGCCGCGGTCTCGAGGAGTTCAACGATGTCATTGGCCCCTTCACTTCGCCTTGGCCCATTCCAATTACGGTGCATCACCAGTGGCTTGATGGCATAGGGATGGTCGCACGCACGATCAACGCCATGCAGGACTATCCGTTGATGCACCCAAGTATGCTGATTGATGTTGTCCCAGCATTCGCGGGTATGGCACTGGATACCTACTTCTCCGATCTGGGCATCAACTTCCTCAACTATCGGCACACGGTCCCGGCGCCAGATCAGGTGCGTGTGGAAGGTGTAGAAATTCTCGGACCCATCTCAGACCGTCTATTGGCCCAAGCGAATATAGAAGACATGCAGCGTGTCCCTGGCCTGCACTTGGTAGTCGAGATACTTGACGACGACCTGCGCTTGAATTTCTGGCATCACAGTCAGCGCTTCAGCCACAAGCAGGTAGAAGGGTGGGCACAGTTGATGAGCCAGAAGCTCGATGCCCTACTCCAACTGAAGGAGCGTGACGTGTGAGCCAGGACCGTATTTCATTGCTGTGTTTTTCCTACGCGGGAGGTAGCGCGAGTTTCTACGCACGCTGGCAACGTCTACTACCGATGGCCCAGGTCATACCTGTGGACTTGCCGCCACGGGGCCAGTCGCCCGGGGCCCTTGCGTTCAACAGCCGTGAAGCCACGATCACGTATCTGCTCGAACAGGTGCAAAGCCGCTGCCGCGGCCGGTTTGCGTTGTTCGGGCATAGTCTT
Organism: Pseudomonas sp. RAC1; assembly: GCF_030658255.1. Classification (NCBI taxonomy): domain Bacteria; kingdom Pseudomonadati; phylum Pseudomonadota; class Gammaproteobacteria; order Pseudomonadales; family Pseudomonadaceae; genus Pseudomonas; species Pseudomonas sp. RAC1. Next base: position 16,267 of record NZ_JAUTXS020000013.1, on the reverse strand, counting down.
GGCGGTCGGCTCGCCTTTGAGCTGCTCGTCAGTCTTGAGCAGCGTCTTGAACTGCGCGCAGAGGCACTGTTCGTCAGTGGCTGCCTGGCACCCGAGCGCTTCGCCGTTGCCATGGGCGCCTATGAACGTGATCTGAGCGATCAGCGCCTGCTGCAGGTTCTCCAGGACTTGGGCGGTACGCCGCCAGAACTGATGAGCAACCCTGAACTCATGCAACAGGCTCTGCCGGTCATACGCGCAGATTTTCAGCTGGCCATCGACCTCTCCAGATGCCCGCCTGCGCAGGTATCGGCGCCCGTTCATCTCATACTGGGCGATAACGACCCGGTGACCGATCAGCAGCCCGATTACTCGGGCTGGGCGCGTCAAACGTTGGGCAGGTGCCAATTGACGACGGTCGCAGGCGATCACTTCTTCATCCGTACGAACTTCGCAGCCGTAGCTGAGACGGTGGCACGAACGCTTCGTGAGGTCACCGCACATGCCTATTGAACTGCCCGCTCACCAGTACCCAGCGCGTTGCTCGACGATTCAGGACATTCATCAGTGCATGCTCACGCTGTCACGAACGGGGCCAGGTTGCGCTTATCGATGGTGCATCCTCGACTGGCAGACAGGCTCGCGCTTCGAACAGGCCGCCGATGCGCCATGCCCTGCCTCGAGTACCCGCAAACTGTTCATCCTCATTGCGGTACTGCGCGAAATCGAAACCGGTAACTGGCGGCTCGACGACCGGCTTTGGCTCCTTCCGCAGGCGGCTGGCCAGCAGACGTGCGGGGCATTATGGCTACTGGACGAACCCCGCGCGTTCACCATTGCGGAGTTGCTCAAATGCATGATGGCCCTGAGCGACAACGTAGCCACGTTCCATCTCGTGCGTCGGCTCGGCCTGCAGCGGCTCAATGCGTTTTCAAAGACGTTGCAGTTGCAGCACACCCATCATGTCGGTGCCGTCCCCAACCCGCTGCTCGATGCAGACCATCCCCTGGAAGCGGTGAATACCACCACCGCTTCGGACTTGGTGAAAGCCCTGGAGTTGATGGTGCAGGGCGTTCAAGGCACCGGCAGGGGCCCCACATTCATTGCCCAAGAACTGTGTGAATTCGGCTTGGCGTGCATGCGTGGGCAACAAGACACCACGGCAATCCGAAGTTGGCTCGACGAGGCCAGTCACGTAGGTGATAAACACGGCATTGGTTATCGCAACTACAACAACGTGGGTTACTTCATGCGCCAAGGTCAGGTGAAGGTGATCGTTTCGGTCATTGTTGACGACCTGAACCACGTCGCTCCCACCACATGCGCCTTTGCCCACGCCAGGGACTTCATTGGGCTGTTTTCACGCCTGCTCGATGACTACTGCACACTTCAGCATGATTAACGGAGCCCGGACCCATGACCCTCTCATTGGCGAAGTCCTACAACGGCAAAACTGACGTGTACGAGCGCGCAAGACCGCTCTACCCCAGTGCCGCGATCACGTGGATCAATCACTGCGTTCCACGCCTGTCCACGCTACCGATTGTCGATATCGGTGCAGGCACGGGTATTCTCACCCGCCAGCTTGGCGCTTTAGGGCTCCCCATGATCGGCATCGAACCCAATAGTCAGATGCTCGCTCAAGCGCGTGACCGTGACCAGAACGCAGACTATCGACAGGGATCTGCCGAAGACACCGGACTGGCCCCAGGCTCGGCCCGTGCAATTGTGTGCGGGCAATCCTTCCATTGGTTCGATACTCGGCGAGCGGCTGAGGAGTTTCGCCGAATCCTGAACGTCGGCGGACCGGTCATACTGGCGTGGAACATCAGAAGCCCTGACCACGACGCCTTCCATATCGCTTATGAAGCCATGCTCGCACAGAGCTTCGAGCACTATGCACAGACGCTCGAGATCGACCGGGAACTCGAGGACCGCGTGAACGACTTCTACGCTGGGCAGTTCGAAGAACGCAGATTTGCCAATGCCCAGCAGTTGGGAATTGATGAATTCATCGACAGAACCTTGTCGTGCTCGTACGCCGCGTTGCCGGGAACCGCCGAGTACGAAGCTGCGATTGCAGCCCTGCAAGCGCTTCATCGTCAATTCCAGGTGCAAGGTCAAGTATCGCTTCGGTACTCAACGCGTGTCGTCCATGGCGTTATCTAAACCTCTGGCGCTTGCGTCGCTGTTTCACGGCCGTGGATTGATCGTTCCTTTGTCGGCCTTGCCGACATTGGCGCGTGCCGCATTCATGGCCTACTTCCTGGTGTACTTGAAGGTCAACTTCGGCCTCGCAGTGGACCAAATAGGACTGTTCATCGCTGGCTTTGTCTTGTTCAGTTCACTGGTGAGCTTAGTGGCGGGAGCGCTGACCGATCGGCTAGGGCCCAAGTGGGTGATCGTACTTTCACCCCTGCTGCAAAGCGCGGCCTATGTGGGACTGCAACTGTGCGACTCGTTGATCGTCGCGTTCATGCTGTGTCTGATCCTGAACCTGGCGTACCTGGCTTCGGAGACTGCGGTGCGTCTGTGCATCGCTCGCTGGTTCGGTGCGCATCAGACGGCAGGCGTCCTCTCGGTGAAGTACAGCCTGACCAACATCGCCTACGCCGTCGGGCCATTGATGGGCCTTTGGTTGCACAGCCTCGGCGGAAATCCGCTACTACTGTGCGCAGTCATGGCTTCACTGTTGATGGCTGCAATCTTTCTCCCCTGGCAGCCAAGCGACTCTGGCAGCGACGACTCCGCCCCCGAGGAAACGATGCGGTCGACCCTCAGGAGCATGGTCGCAGACCGAACATTACTGACCTACACGCTGGCGACTATCTTGCTCGCAGGCGTGTTTGGCCAGTTTCATCTCTACATCGGCCAATATCTGCTGACGCGCTACTCGGTCCAGCAGATGTACGAAATCATCAATGTCGTCTTCATCACTAACGCGCTGACGTCCGCCTGCTTGCAATATGTGTTGGGCCGTCACGTCTCAGTTGAACATTTCGCGCGCTGGATCGGACTGTGCCTGGCGGCCTTTGCCATTGGGCTCGTTGGCTTCGGCACGTCCAGCACACTGGTGGGATGGATACTGTTCACGCTGATATTCACCGTCGGCGAAATCATCGTGCAACCTGTCGAATTTCTGTTCATCACTGAGATCGCGCCGGCACACCGGGCCGGGGCCTACTACAGCTCGCAGAATCTAACGTATTTGGGTGCCGCTTCCACTCCGCTGGTGGCCGGGCTGATCCTTTCTCAGGCAAGCCCGATCTGGCTGTTGATTTATCTTCTGACATTGCTCGCCACAGGCGGGGGTATATTGCTGCGACACAGTCGGAAAATCCGCCCAACCGTACTCGTCGACGAGCACGGTGACGGACGGTGAGCCTAGGTTCAGTAGGACTTGGCAAATAGCGCCATTGTCTTGGTCGGTTGCCCAGTGAATAAACAATGGTGTGTATCGCCTGTTTGTTGCAGGGGCAGACAACGGACACTGACGCCCATGCCTGAGAGCCCCTCTTCTACGTGAGGATGATCTACAAAAGGCGCCAGTACGAATGGCGCAGTCTGCTGCTCTTCCTCGAACGCTCGCTTGAAATCGCTCAATGAAGTTACAGTGATCGTCCGCTCCAGTAAACGCTGACTGGCCTGTTCCAATAACCGGTCCTGTATCCCTTGAAGTCGCTGACTTACGCTATGGATAAAGTGTTCGACTGTCGAACTTTCAACCTCTTTGGGCTCGGTCCGAAGACTTAACGACACGGTGCTTGCCAGAACTTCCCTGGCGCCAATTTCAACCCGTATCGGAACACCTCGTTTAATGTGGTACCACTTCTTGTCCGCACCGCTTAGTTCTCGTTTATCCACCAGCGCTCGTACCGGCTGATCGTCCCAGCGCTGCGCTGACAGTCGCGAGCGCAGTACGTCGCAAGCCTCCAGGATCGACTGTCTGTCCGACTCATCGCGAACGACGGGCACGATGACTATCTGCACGGGCGCCACTTTGGGTGGAACCCGCAGACCATCGTCGTCACCGTGCGTCATGATCATTGCGCCGATCATTCGTGTGGACACCCCCCAGGAGGTCGTCCAGGCGAATGCTCGCTGACCGTCGCGATTGATGAAGCGGATATCGGAAGCTTTAGCGAAATTCTGCCCCAGAAAATGCGACGTACCCGCCTGCAACGCCTTGCCGTCCTGCATCATGGCTTCGATGGTGTAGGTATCGACCGCGCCAGGAAAGCGCTCCCAGGAGCACTTGAGGCCCTTGATGACCGGAATCGCCAGGTGGTCGTGGACGAAGTCCGCGTAGATATTCAACATTCTCAGAGTTTCCTCCAGAGCCTCCTCTTTGCATGCATGGGCCGTATGGCCTTCTTGCCACAGGAACTCCGAAGTTCGCAGGAAGATCCGCGGCCGCATTTCCCAGCGCAGCACATTGGCCCACTGATTGATCAGCAGTGGCAGATCCCGATAACTCTGTACCCAGCGAGCAAATGAGGCGCCTATCACCGTTTCGCTGGTCGGCCTGATGATCAGCGGCTCTTCGAGTTCACCGGCGGCGACCAGAGCACCCTCTGCGTCCTGCTCGAGACGATGATGGGTGACGACTGCGCACTCTTTGGCGAAACCCTCGACATGATCGGCCTCCTTTTGCAGAAACGACAATGGAATCAATAACGGAAAGTAAGCATTGACATGGCCCGTCTCCTTGAAACGCCTGTCCAGTTCTTGCTGAATATGTTCCCAAATACCATAACCCCAGGGTCGAATGACCATGCAACCCCTTACTGGCGAATTCTCAGCCATCTCAGCGTGCAGGACGACTTGCTGATACCACTCTGGGAAGTTCTCGGCTCGCGTAGGTTTGATTGCAGTTTTCATACAGGCTCTACATAGCAGATGATTTGGAATGTAAAACCATCAGCATAGACGCGCTGCGGCAGAGCGCCACTTCACAGTTGCATCGCGTATTTCAGCGAAGTGTGTTTACACACCACGAATTCGATCGGCCCATCTGTTCGGGAACCGTACCTGCTGCTGCACTATGAAAACAGCCCCCAAAACTGCGACGTGATCAATGTCGCTTGAGCAGACAGCCTTCGATAGGCACGTAGTGTGTCGCCTGCCTGATCAACGACAGAGCGGTCAGGCCCGGCGCGCCATAGACCTGAGTCTGCACACCGAAACGGCGCATCACCCGCTCCAGCAACTGGTCAAAATCGCCGTCGCCGGAGGCCAGCACCACCAAATCGACTCGGCTGGCGGCCTCGTACACATCCAAGGTGATGCCCACGTCCCAGTCGCCCTTGGCCGAGCCGTCGCTGCGCTGGATATAGGGCTTGAGGCGCACCTCGAAACCCAGGTTGCGCAGGATCTGCTGGAACTGCTGCTGCTTGCTGTCACCGCGGTCGATGGCATAGGCCAGCGCCTCGACGATTTCGCCCTGGGCGCTGACCTGCGACCACAGCGCGCTGTAGTCGAAGTGGCAGCCATGGGCTTGGCGCACGGTGTAGTAGAGGTTCTGGACGTCGGCGAACAGTGCGATCTTTTTCAACTGGCAGCCGCTCCCGCTGCAATGCGCTCAATCGTGGCAGCGGCCTGGCGCCGCGAAAAAAGGGGCGCTGGGCGCCCCTGGAATTCGCGTCAGTATGCCTGAGGCTCAGACGAGGGTGTCGTCATCGTCGAAGAAGCCGCCGCCGCTGTCGTAGTCGCTGTCCACGTAGCCGCCCTGATCCGTGTTCCAACTGCTGTCGTCGGCGACCTGGCGCTGGCTGTCCTGATCGTTCCAGCCGCTGGTGTCGCTGGCCGGCGCCGGTTCGTCATGGATCACCTCGACCACCTCGTTGGGCTGCGAGTTGTGGTTGAACAGGCTGCTGATACCTTGCGCCAGCAGTACACCGCCCGCCACCCCGGCCGCCGTCTGCATGGCGCCGCCAAGGAAGCTGCTGGCGCCGCTGCGTGCAGGCGCCGCACCGAAGCCTTGCGCCTGGGCCTGGGCTTGCGGCGGCTGGGCGTAGGCTTGCGGGGCCGGTGCCGGGTCGCGCCAGCCACCGCCAGACGCAGGCGGTGCCACTGGCCGTTGCGGCTCGGGAGCGGGACTGCGCGGGCTGCTGCCGAAGAGACTGGAAAGGAAGCCACCACTGCTGCGCGACGCTTCCGGCGCCTGCTCGCGCGCCTGCTTGAGCTGGGCCTCGAGGTCCTTGACGCGGGCGTCGAGCTGCTTGAGCGCCGCCTCTTGCACCAGGATCGCCTGGGCCATGTAGTACGGCGCCGCCGGTTGCTGGCGCAGGTGTTCTTCGATACGCGCCTGGGCCTGAGCGTCGCGCGGCTGTTGCGGATCCTCGGCCTGCTTGATGCGGATGAACAAGCCGTCGATCAGGGTTTGCTCTTCAGTGTTCATGGGCTACCTCGTGGGCCATGCGGAACATCGGACACCTGCAAAGATGGGGCGCGCAAGCGACGGATTCAATCGCCGGAGCGATGAAAGTTTTTTCAGGCAGGCGCGGCTGGGCTAAAGTGATGCACCGCTTTTTTCCTGCGATCCGGACCGATGAACCCGCTGACCATCCTGCGTGACTCCCTGTACTTCTTCCGCCGCCACTTCACCAGCATCGTGCAGCTGTGCCTGCCGCTGGTGGTGCTCGAAGCCCTGTTCACCCAACTGCTCTATCGCCAGATGGGCGACAGCGCCTCGCCGGCTTACGGCATGCTGGTCAGCCTGCTGTTCTACCCGCTGTACAGCGCCGCGCTGATCCTTTATCTGGACACCCGCAGCCAGGGCCTGGACACCCGCAAGCGTGATCTGTTCGCCCGCGCCGTGCAGCTGTGGCCAGCCCTGGCCCTGCTCATCCTGATCAGCTCGCTGCTGATCATGGCGGGCCTGGCGCTGTTCGTGTTCCCCGGCATCTGGATCATGATCAACCTGGTGTTCGCCGAATACCTGCTGGTACTGCGCGGCCTGCCCGTGATCGAGTCGATGCGCACCAGCGCACGCATGACCACCGGCCACTTCCTGCGCATCCTGATGTGCGTGCTGGCGGTACTGGCGCCGTTGTGGCTGCTCGACGGCCTGCTGCTGATGGCCTTCCCCGAGCCGCAGCCTGGCGTGCAACTGGCGCTGGACAGCCTCAGCGGCTTCCTGCAGTTGTTCAGCAGCGTGGTGCTGTACCGGCTGTTCATGTTGCTGGAGGACAAGGCTCACGCGTGATTCATCGACGCTGTGCAGGTGGGGTACAGGTTGAAGCTTTTGACCCTGCCGCCTCGGTGGGCGGCCCCCTAGTCTGGGGCCTCATCCCTCCTCCGAGCCGCTCACCATGCATCCAGACATTCTCGCCCTGTATGGCCGGTCTTTGCGCGCCCAGCTTTATCTCAACAGTGCGCGCGGCCTCAAGCCCCTGCGCCTGAGCCGCTCGGACGACAGTTTCAGCTGGACCGGCATCGCCGAAGATGGCTGGTTGCAGGTCGGTAGCGATGGACAAAGCCCCGCCATGGACTTCGTGTTTCGCCACAGCAGCACCGACAGACTGTATTTCGACATCACCCTGCCGGGTCCACCCCGCGACAGCAGCGGCCAGGGCTCGGCCAAGCGCCTTGGCATAAGCATCAACGGCTTCCTGGGGTTCTACTGGGTAGCTGACGTGACCGAGCCCTGGAAAATCGAGCCGCTAGCGATGGACGAATCGGGCTTGCTCTGCCACTTGCGAGACCACCTCGGACAGCGGGTGGGGATACGGCCAGGCAACACAATGCGTAACGGCCAGCGGGCGCAGTGGCTGAACACCCTCGAGGGCCAGGTGCAGACCTTCGTCCTGCGCCAGGCTTGAACCCAGAGCGTCGTACAGGACGAGCGCCTATTCAGGACAGCCGGAGCGCGGTGACCCTCCGCGCCCCAGTGGCCTCCGACTGCCTATGCCTCAACGGACTGCGCCCCAAGCCAGAGGCCTTCGCCACCCTGGGCATGAGCTGTGGCAGCCATGATTACCGCCAGGGCACCTTCGAGGGGGGATGCCGCTGTCGGAGAACAGCAAGGCCGCGCTGCAGGTCCACAGCCTGCTTTGCGACAGCAACGACCAGTGGCGCACCGCGTTCAACCTCAAGAACGTGTTCGACCGCCGTTATTACGCCGCAGGTCTGGCGCAGGCCGTGGGCGATGAGCGCAGGACGCTGATGTCGGTGGCGTACAGCTTCTGAGTGAGGCGGCACGGCCGGCGCGGGTTCAGGACTTTCTGGGCTTGGCCCGCGCGGTCGCCTCGGCGACCAGCGGGTCGTCCGGCCAGTAGTGCTTGGGGTAACGTCCCTTCAGATCCTTCTTCACCTCGGCATAGGTGGTGCGCCAGAAGTTGGCCAGGTCCTGGGTCACCTGCACGGGCCGGCGAGCCGGCGACAGCAAGTGCAACTTGACCTGCTGACGGCCCTGGGCGATGCGCGGCGTGTCGGCCAGGCCGAACAGCTCCTGCAAGCGCACGGCGAGAATCGGCGGCTGCTCGCTGTAGTCCAGGCGGATGTTCGACCCCGACGGCACGCACAGGTGCACCGGCGCCCACTCGTCGAGGCGCTGCGGCAAGGGCCAGGGCAGCAGGTTGCGCAGGATGGACGAGAGGTCCAACTGAGCGAAGTGGCTCAGCCGTGAGACGTTGCCCAGGTAGGGTTGCAACCAGTCTTCGAGGCTCGCCAGCAAGGCGTCGTCGCTCAGGTCGGGCCATTGGCTGACCCCATCGTGTTGCAGATCCAGCTGACGCAATAGTGCCACACGGGCCTGCCACTGGCGCAGCTCGGGATTCCACGGCAACAACGCCAGTCCCTTGCGCCGCACCAGGCCGACCAGCGCCCGCGACCGGGCCTCGTCATCCAGACCCGGCAGCGCCTGGGTGGCCAGCACCAGCTCGCCGACCCTGCGCTGGCGCTCGGCGCGCAACACGTGCTCGCGTTCGTCCCACTCCAGCACATCGACCACCTCGACCTGCTCGGCGAGAATGTCCTCGAACAAACCCGGATCGAACTCGGCGGCCAGGTAGATGCGCTCCTCGCGCTGACCCTGACGACTGCCCAGCTCGGCAATCACCAGCCAGGCGCACTTCATCAGCGCATCGACTTCAGCGAACAGCGCCGCGCGACCGTTGGCCAGCCGGTACTCGGCGCCCCCCTCGCGGCGCTGACGGGCAATACGGTCCGGATAGGCCAACGCCAGCAGCGCGCCGAGCCAACGCGGATGGTCAGGGTCGGCGACCGTATTGGCCGCCTTGCCGCGCAGCAGTCCACGGTATTGCCGCGCCAATTGGCGGACCCGCTGCACGGCGCCGCGACTGGCACGCTCGGCCACCTGCGCGCCGCCGACCAGCGCCAGGCGCGTGTGCAGGTCGGCGCCAGCGCCGCGCTGGATATCGCGCTCGCCCAGCAGTGCGGCCACCTCGCAGGCCATGTCGGTCAGCCCCAGTTGCTGCCCGCGCAACAGCAGGTGGGCGATGCGCGGATGGGCCGGCAGCTCGGCCATGGCCTGGCCGTGGGCGCCGAGTGCCTCGCGGCTGTCAGGTTTGAAGGCGCCGAGCCGCACCAGCAGGTCCTGGGCCTGGGCATAGGCCGCACTCGGGGGCTGGTCGAGCCAGCGCAGTTGCTCAGGCGCCACGCCCCAGCGGGCCAGTTGCAGGGCCAGTCCAGCCAGATCGGCCTGCACTATTTCTGCGCTGCCGTGCGCAGCCAACTGCTCATGCTGCGCTTCGGACCACAGGCGATAGCACACCCCAGGCTCCAGACGGCCGGCCCGACCGGCACGTTGCGTGGCGCTGGCGCGTGAAATGCGCTGGGTGTCCAGGCGGGTCATGCCGCTGCCGGGATCGAAACGCGGCACCCGAGCAAGTCCTGCGTCGATCACCACGCGCACGCCGTCGATGGTCAGGCTGGTCTCGGCAATGTTGGTGGCCAGCACCACCTTGCGCTGGCCCGTCGGCGGAGGATCGATGGCGGCGCGCTGGGCGTCGAGGTCCAGCTCGCCGTGCAGCGGACACAGCAGGATGTCGCGACGCTCGCCGAGCGCCGCCTGCAATGCCTGATGCACGCGCCGGATCTCAGCCTGACCGGGCAGGAACACCAGCAGGCTGCCGGGCTGCTCGGCCAGCGCCTGCTGTACGCAATCGACAATGCGTGGCTCGACGAACTCGCCCAACTGCCACGACCTGCCCCAGCGGATATCCACCGGGTACATGCGCCCTTCGCTGCTCACCACCGGCGCGTCGTCGAGCAGGCGCGACAAGCGCTCGCCTTCGAGCGTCGCCGACATCAGCAGGATCTTCAACGGCGGATCGTCGCGCAGCAGCTCGCGGCCGTTGAGGCTCAGCGCCAGGGCCAGGTCGGCATCCAGGCTGCGTTCGTGAAACTCGTCGAAGATCAACAGCCCCACCCCCTCCAACGCCGGATCGGCCTGCAGGCGACGGGTGAGGATACCTTCGGTGACCACCTCGATCTGGGTGCGCGGGCCTATCTTGCTTTCAAGGCGAATTCGGTAGCCGACAGTCTCACCTACCTTCTCACCCAGCTCACTGGCCAAACGCTCGGCCGCCGCCCGCGCCGCCAGGCGGCGCGGTTCGAGCATGACGATGCGCTGTCCGGCCAGCCACGGTTCATTCAACAGCGCCAGCGGCACGCGGGTGGTCTTGCCCGCGCCTGGCGGGGCTTGCAGCACTACCTCGTCACGCGCTTGAAGGGCTTTGAGAAGGGCCGGCAAGGCGGCATCGATTGGCAGCGGTGGCATAAGGTCTCCCGAACAAGCGCAGGAGTATATCGAATCGACCGAGGGCATTTGCTTCATTGAAAGTGACCAACGGTCATGTACTCGGCAAGCGGCGCAGTCACATAAGTGACCAATCAGTCAAGATATGGTCAATTGGTTTTTATTCCTTGCTATTTCAATGACCTAGCTCGAATGACGGTGCAAATGCGAAAAAAACGTCAGTTTTTCGTGAAAGCCATGTGCTGCACCGTTTAGCTGAAACGTTGAACTTCTGCGTTAGAGCCCATGAACTTTTTTTCATGCAAATCTCTAAGCCTGCGTAGCAAGCCGGGATGGGTCTGAAGTCGGTCATGCCGCGGCGCGGGAGTTTTCCACGTGCCTTGATCGAGAATCTACCGACCTCCGATGAGAACAAGAATGGAGTCGTCAGTGATGCCGAAGCTGCTTTGCGCTGCACTTTCCACGACCTATAAAGAGGATGCACTGAACCTTGAGGCCTTTGCCCAAAGCGTCGCCCCGTTGATGGTCGACGTGCTGTTACGCGGGGAAACCGGGACGGGCAAGGACACGCTGGCGGAAAAGATCCACCGCATGTCCGGGCGCTCCGGCAAGTTCGTCGCCATCAACTGCGCCGCCATTCCCGAGAGCCTGGCCGAAAGCCAACTGTTCGGGGCCAACTCCGGCGCATTCACCGGCGCCAGCCAGAGCCGCGCGGGGTTCGTCGAGGCGGCGCATAACGGCACGCTGTACCTGGACGAAGTCGACAGCATGCCTCTGACGCTGCAAGCCAAGCTGCTGCGGGTGCTGGAATCGCGGACCGTCCAGCGGCTGGGTTCGACCCAGAGCATTCCAGTGAACATGCGGGTGATCGCGTCAGCCCAGTGCCCGCTGGCAGAGATGGTCGAACGCGGAGAGTTTCGCCGCGACCTGTACTTCCGGCTGAACATCGTCAGCCTCAAGCTGCCGCCCCTGCGCAGCCGTCGGGAACGCATCGTGCCGCTGTTCCTGTCACTGGTAAAGCGCGAAGCCGCCGCCCTGGACCGGCCCTACCTGGCCCCCTCGCCGGGGTTGCTGTCACACCTGGTCGGCCATGCCTGGCCGGGCAACATCCGCGAACTGCAATCGGCTGCCAAGCGCTACGTGCTCGGCCTGCCGCCGCTACCGCGCGCTGAACTGGCGGAGCGTTGCAGCAGCGCCACGCTCAACCTGAAAGAGCAGTTGCAGCAGTTCGAGAAAGTGCTCATCGAAGACTGCATGCGCCGTCACCACCGCCATATCGACACCGTCATCGCTGAGCTGGGCATCGCCCGGCGCACGCTCTACTACCGGATGAAGTGCCTGGAAATTTCGACGAACTGAGCGGCCGGCGTGGAACCGTTTGTAGCTGAACGGCCACCCAGGTTTCGAGACAGTCACACGCGTCTCGCCATTCAACCGATCCGGAGACACGACTATGAGTTTTGGTGGAGCTTCTCTTGCGGCCTCCATGGCGGCCATGCAGCAGATGGATGCGACCTCGGCCGCGATGACGACCATGAAATCCCAATTCGACCAGCAGAAACTGGTCGCCGACACCATGAACGCCATCTCGGCCGAGTCCATGGACAGCGCCACCAAGGCCATCACGGCCATGGGGGAGGCGTCCAAGAACATACGCTTCTGACGACCCGCTTCAAGCCCCGCTGCGGCGGGGTCTCTTCGAGCGCGATGAGATCAGACCCATGCCTATCGATCGGCTGAACAGCCTTCGCCCCCCTGCTGCCCTGCTGCCTGACGCCCACACGCCGCGCCGCGACTCGGTCACCCAGCGCGTGGCCGATGCGCTGACCGAGCACGTCACCCGCCATGCCGGCAGCGGCCGACTGAAGGAGTCGCTGCTGCGCTGGGGCGCCGAACATGCTGGCGCAGGCGGGCGCTCGCCTTTGGCCTGGCAACCGCCCCAGCAGGACCTGGCGCTGCCCACGCAAAGTCCGCTGAACCTGGTCCTCACGGACATCCTGGAAGAAATCAACGGCGGTACCGGCCAGAACCTGGAAGTGGACATCGACGACGCCTATTGCGATGAAGACCTGCTCGGCGACCTGGCGCAGATGCTCGCCCCGCGCAGGCCGCCGCTGGGTGACAACGACATTGGCAACCAGAGCGATTTCGGCAGCGCCAACAACCCGTTCTGCGGCGCCCTGTTCAGCGCCTGGGAGAGCGGCGGTGCGCTGGACCGCAGCTGCGCGAGTCTGCGCTTGCTGCTCAGGCTCATCGCCTTGCTGGGTCGACGCAAGCTGCTGGTGCTGCTGGACCTCGACGACCGTACTGGCCAGGCGCAGTACGCCTCGGACGATCAGGACCTGCTGTTCGAAGTCGCAGGCTTCATGGATCAACACCCGCAACGCTACCCGTCGCCTGCCGCCGCCGACGGACACGCCGGCACCTGGACCGAGCGCATCGCCCTGGGCACGCCGCTGCAGGATCGCGAAGTCCGGCTGTTCCAGTTGGCGTTGGAGCAACTGGACCTGGCACTGGCCCGCCTCGCCGGGCAGGCCCCACTGGCGCGCCGCCGCGTCAGACGCAGCCGCGAGGCCGTCGAATTCCATCTGAGCGTGACCGGCAGTGCGCGCAACGTGCTGCGGCTGATGTGCGCCTGAACGGCCGCGCCCTTTTCGCTACGCCCCAACCCGATTGGAGACACCCATGGAAATCCAAGCCGTCGATACCCAGCAACTGGCCGCCACCAGCAAGACCGGCGCCAAGCCGCAGGCCAGCGCCGAGACCAGTGATGTCAGTTGGTTCAGTGCGCAGATGCGCGAGAAGCCGCCCGCGCCGGACAACCCGAACAACGTCGCAGCCCGCATCATCGACTCGTTGTCCAGCCGCTCCGGCGAACTGCAGCGTCTGGACGAGCGCGCCAACCGTGATCTGGTCAAGGCCATCCGCACCGCCGACCCGCAGGACATGCTGCAGTCGAACCGCTCGTTGTCGTCGTTCCACCTGGAAAGCCTGATGACCGCCAAGCTGGTCAGCAAGGGCTCCCAGGCCATCGAGAAACTCACCAACCTCCAGTGAAGGAGTTGCCGGCCATGTTCATGCGCGCCTGCTCGACGTTGTTGCTGTGCCTGCTGCTCACCGCCTGCGAGGAGCGCTCGACGCTGCACAGTCGTCTCTCCGAGCAGGATGCCAATGAAGTGATCGCGCAGTTGGCGGACAACGACATCCAGGCCAGCAAGCGCACGGAAAAGGACGGCATGAGCGTCCTGGTCGCGCCTGCCGACCTCAACAGCGCTGTGCGCGTGCTCGAAGCGGCCGGCCTGCCACGGCGCTCACGCGCCAGCCTGGGCGATATCTTTCGTAAGGAAGGGGTGATTTCCACGCCGTTGGAGGAACGCGCCCGCTACATCTACGCGCTGTCCCAGGAGCTCGAATCGACCCTGTCGCAGATCGACGGCGTGGTACTCGCCCGCGTCCATGTGGTCCTGCCGGAGCGGGTCGCGCCCGGTGAGCCGGTGCAGCCGGCGTCGGCCTCGGTGTTCATCAAGCACACCGGCGCGCTGGACCCGGACAGCATCACGCCACGGGTGCGCAACCTGATCGCCAGCGGCATCCCCGGCATGGCCGACGCGGCGCATAACACCAGCAAGTTGTCGGTGGTGTTCGTGCCCACGTTGCCTTATCAGGAGCGGCGCGAGATGGCGCCGTTCGGGCCGTTCCTGATGAAAGCCGAAGACGTCGGCTACTGGCGAACGGTGATGGTCGTGACCGGCATCGTCTTGCTGAGCCTGCTGCTGGGGGTCGGCTACGGACTCTACCGACTGTGGCGCACAGGTGCCCTGACGCTGCCGCGCGCGCTGCAACAGAAGCTCGCCCGACCCGGCACCGCACCGGGCAATCCAGCAGCCACCTTGTTCGCCGTGAAACCCGCGGGCGCTGCCCCCCGTGACAAGGGCTCGGCCGCATGAGCGCGGCGCTGACCTGGATTCACTGGTGGCACCACGCCTGGCAACTGGCCGCCATCGACTGGCAGCCACCCGGCCTCGACCAACTGAGCACCTCGCAGTTGCACGCCCTCGCCCGTGGGCACCACGCCGCGTTGGCGAAGGGCTTGGGCATCACGCCGTGCATGCCGCCCGAACCGAACCCGGCGATGCAGGCCCTGCTGTGTACGCCCGCCACCTTGACGCTGGCCTGCGAACTGGTGGCCGCCACCTGCTCACCGCGCTCGGCAGCCCCGACGTTGTCGACGCAGGACCGCGCCTGGTGCGAGCGCACGGCCAAGGCGCTGCGCCCCGGACACTGGCTCGAACCGGACCAGGATCCTCTGGTGCTGCTGCGGGCCTGGCTGGGTGAGCCGACCTGGCAACGCGCACGCCTGGCCTTCCCCCGCGCCAGGGTCGAGGCCCTCGAGCGCTGGGCGACGCCGCAGCCGCCAGCCGCCAGGCTCGACACGCTGTGGCAGTCGGTCTGCTGGAGGACCGGGCAACGCCCAGCGCCCATCACCCCGCTCGCTCACGACACGGAGACACCCGATGCTCGCCCGTCGCTCGCTTGAACTACGCCCCACCGCTCAAGGCCTGCTGCAACCCTGCATCGCCCGCGAAACCCTGGTCGATTGCGGTCGGGCGCAACGGGTCATCGAACAGGCCCAGGAGCAAGCCGCGCAAGTGCTCGAGCAGGCCCGTGACCTGGCCGAGGCCGAGCGGCTCGACGCCCAGGCGCGGTTCTGGGAAAACGCCGACGCCGCGCTCGCCGCCTGGGAAGCACAGCGCCAGGCCATGTGGGAGCAGATCGAAGCCAGCGCAGCACGGCTGGTCAACGAGGCGCTGCGCGCGCTGCTGGACGAGGTGCCGGAACCGGCGCGCATCGACGCCCTGGTGCGCCAGTTGGCCAGCGGGCAGCGCGAGTCGGCCAGTGCCACCCTGCACTGTCATCCTGACGACCTGACGAACCTGACCCGGAGCCTCGGCAATACGGCCGCGCAGCCCTGGACACCGGTGGCCGATGCCGGCATGGACCGTCACCAACTGAGGCTGCAGACCCCCGCCGGCACCTTCCAACTCGACTGGCCGAGCACCGTGCAAGCGCTGCACATGCCGGTGCCGTCATCCAGCACCGCTCCTCTGTAGGAACCGCCTTGCCTCGCGATCATCCTGAACGCCCGCGATGACTGACTTGACGGCCGCTTCGCGCCCGATCGCGGCGCAAGGCCGCTCCCACAAAAGCCACGCTGGATTCTGAAAATCATGCGCTGCGGATGAACAGCCAATGCACGATCACCCGGTGTCGCATGCCGTGCCCAAGAAGTGAAGCGAGCGCAATCTTGGTGGGAGATTCTATGGTTGTGGGCAATGCTTTTTGCCGCCTTTGCTCACGTATTCGCCTTGAGTCTTCATCAAGGCGAATGCAATTCTGGCCAGCTTTCGGGCCAGGATGACCAGCGCCTGAGTGGTTGCCTTACCTGTACTCCGATAATGTTCATAGACCTCCTTCCAAGCCTCGGTCTTGCTAGCGGACATGGCGGCGTTGTGCAAGAGTCGGCGCACTTCTGAGCAGCCGCGCTTGGTCAAGCGTCTGCGTCCG
>NZ_JAUTXS020000012.1:0-28627 GCF_030658255.1 Pseudomonas sp. RAC1 | reverse complement strand
TGCGCCACGTACTTGAGCGCCTGCCGTATGCATCGTCGGCGGCCGACTACGAAGCGCTTCTGCCGTGGAACTGCTCGCCAGAGATGCCACGGTAACCTGCTGCTCCATCATGTGATAGGTGGGGTTCATGGATCGCACTCGTTTAACCACGCGGTGCTCGGCTGCAAGCTACCGCCCGCGCTCATCGATCCGATCGCATCTTCGGACACTTCGACTTGCTGCGACGGGGGTAGCTTTGTAGGGTGCTGTTTCCATCGGCAACCTGCACGCTGTCCGCAAGGATGACCGGATACTGCATCCCCCCCTGATGGCAGAGCTCACCAGCGCCCTGACCGAGGCGGCGAAGATCGTCGGCATCACTGTTTCACCACGTTCAACGGGCTAGCAGTGGATCAGCTACGCAAGACTAACGGTTAGCTACCTGAAGGTACTCTCGGCAGTAAAAAAGCCGTACAGGAATACCCAATCAATCAGGGCCTCTGGGCTATCTGGATGCGAACTTTAGCTATGAAGATAATCAAATTCCGTGAAACCCGCTCTGGCTATAGCTTAGACAGTAGCGCCTATGGCGCGTACGTCGAAAGCGTGAAGCAACTGCTCCCTCCTGCCCTATACGAGTTCATGAGTGAGCCGTGGCATTATGACCCTTCTGATCGCAGATGCCTGCATGATGCACGGTTACATACTCTCACTGTGGAAGAGTATGAAAAAGAGGAGCGCACCCTCAACAATATTACTATTATTCTCGCCGGCGCCTACGGAAACACCCTTAAGCTTCACTACTACAACACTTCTCGTTACTCAATTGAGAAGAACACCACAGCATGGCCGGCCAATCATTCCACGCACGGAGATCTCATAATTGATGAAGTCATTGTTCTAGAACCCACCAACACATTTCAGCACGAAATAAGATTCGAGGACGCCACAATTAAAATAGTGTTTGAGGATTTTCTATACCTCACTGAAACAACAAACGATCAAGCAAACTCGCAGTGATTCACAAAATATTATTGATATGGATTTTTTGCTCTTTACCAATACGTATCACGACCTCTTGCCGAGGGCTTTAAGAATTAAAAACTCCAGATCCGCAGACTTGACCCGTGACAAGGATGGCGTAGTAATCGTTACACACCCCTTGTCTGCGAATAAAAATAGCGCCTACAAAATGATAAAGCTTACCCCTGAGAAAATAGAATTCACCATCGATACTACTTTTTTAACAGCCGCCTACAATGAAGCGGGCGATGTACGGCTAGAAATCGAAGCCCAGCGTCTCCATGACCATAAAAATGGAACACATTCAATTACTACTTTAGCGTTCGAAAATGTCGCTGAGCTACGCTGCATCACCCTCAACTTTTACAAATCAAATCATTTAAAATATCAAATACCAGGCATCAAAGATGACGAGTTGGAATACTGGGAAAAAACAGGCACACATCCTGACCCAAAATTTTACCAAGTCACCAACTCAGATTGGCTCATGGAAAAACGTGCAATCTATGATCCAGCAAATTTCCTTGAGCTCAAGCACTATTTGGTGGCGGGATATGATAGCTACGTAGAACTACTTGCCAGCCGCTATCGCTATTCCTTTTCGACGTAAATACACCACCTCTCGAGTTTATCGATAGGCCGCGACAGGTATTCAAGCAAAAGCTCGAAGCCAGGCTCAGACCCGTACTTTTAAATTTTTAAAACTTCGCGAAGCCGCAGGTCTCTAAAAATGAGTTTCAGAGCCTATCGTCAAGGTATAGGGCTGTGGACAAGGAAGCGTGACACACCCCCACCCCTCGCTATATGATCCATATACGTTTCATACCGAGCACTCCCCATGGGCATCGTCAAGATCTGCGACCACCTCCACGAAGACCTGCGCATTGCCAGCGGCGCGATGTCACGTTCGATCAACGCCCAGGCCGAGCACTGGATTCGCATCGGCATGCTGGCCGAGCTGCATCCTGAGGCGACCTACCCCGAACTCGTGCGCCAATTGCTGCGTCAGGAACACGCCACGCTCAAGGAGCTGTTGCAATGAGCAAACCGATCCTCAAGAACGCCGACCAGTTGGCCCTGATGCGCCGTGCAGGCGAGTTGCTGGCACGCGTCTTCGCTGACCTCGACGGCTTTATCCGCGCGGGCGTCACCACCCTGCAGATCAACGATCGCGCCGAAGCCTTCATCGTCGACACCCTCAAGGCGCGCCCGGCCAGCAAAGGCCAGTATGGCTTTCCCTATGCGCTGAACACCTCGGTCGACCAGGTGGTCTGCCATGGCATGCCGAACAAGGATGAAGTGCTGCAGGAGGGCTCGATCATCAACGTCGACATCACCCTCGAACAAGGTGGCTACATCGCCGACTCCTCGAAAATGTACTGCATCGGCGCGATCAGCGACGACGCCCGGCGCCTGGTCGACACCACGTATCAGGCCCTGTGGAAGGGCATCGAGCAAGTCAAACCCGGCGCCACCTTGGGCGATGTTGGCCATGCCATCCAACAGTTCGCCGAAGCCGCCGGCTACAGCGTGGTACGCGAGTACTGCGGCCACGGCATCGGCACACAGATGCATGAAGCGCCGCAAGTGCTGCATTACGGTCAGCGCGGTATGGGCATGAGATTGCAACCGGGGATGGTGTTCACCATCGAGCCGATGATCAACCAAGGCGCACGCGGTACCCGAACCCTCAAGGATGGCTGGACAGTGATCACCCGCGATGGCGGATTATCGGCGCAGTGGGAACATACCGTGGCCGTGACGGACCAAGGCTACGAGGTGCTGACACTGCGCGCCGAGGAAGCGGAGCGCTGAGACGCCCAGCGCATTGCTCAGCTGGACTCAACCTCCCTACAATTCCCGCAACACTTCAGCTTCGGACCCGCTCATGGACGAATCCGCCCAGCACTGGCTGCACGCCCTCTCCGCTCCCATGGCCGCGCTCAACGGCGCCAGCTTCACCGCCCCCGACTATTTCGAGGGCGATGATCAGACCGACCTGGAAAGCGGCTGGGGTATCACTACCCGTGCCCAGTTGCTGGACGTACTCAGCATGGCCGACAACGGCCATGCCTGTGAACTGAGCAATGCCTACTGGCAGTTCCAGCGGTGCCTGCCCAGCCAGTGGCAGGCGCTGCTGGAGACACTGCCGGCTCGCGACCGGGTCAAGTACGAATATGCGGCACGCACCTTCCCCGACTGCGGCCCTGGCGGTACGCGGGCCTGGGACCTCGGACGCATGAGCTTTCTGCTGCGCGCCGGGGTCAAGAAGGGGCATATCAGCCGCGAAGAAAGCCTCTACCTGCACTATCGCCTGGCTCTGCGCGCCCGCCACTACTACAACCGCTGGAACACCTACATCGCCGGTTATCTGTTCGGCAAAGCGTTGTGGAACGCGTCCGACAGCAGCGATGCCACCTTCGCCGCCGACCTGGAGCGCCAGGGCAGCGAGCACTGGAACCGCTGCATCGTCCTGAACCTGCGCATCGGCGCCCACGAATTGCTCGCCGACTTGCCCTGGGAATTGCCAATCGACGAGCCTGAACGCCCCACGACCCTGGAAGAGGATTGCTGGTCATGAGCTGCTGGATTCGCCTGGGTATCGAACCGACCCAGGACCTGGACACCATCCGTCTGGCCTACCGCAGCCGCCTGCCCACGCACCATCCGGAGACCGATCCGGAAGGCTTCCAGGCCCTGCGCGCGGCCTATGAAGAGGCCCAGCGTCTAGCGCGCGAGCACGTCGAAAACGCGCAAGCCGCGCAGTCCAATGACGAGGTCGCGCCGGCCAACGAGGCCCTCGACGCCTTCCAGGCGCTGCTCGAAGACTCGACCCGTCGCTACGAACCGCAAGCCTGGCTGGACTACATCGGCCAGCTCGACGAACTGCCGCTGGAGCAACTCGACGACCTCAACTGGCAGTTGCTGCACCGGCTGCGCCATTGCGGTCCGATCGCCTACCAGTGCGTACGTCTGCTGGCCACGCGGCTGGGCTGGGCCGAGCAACTGTTGCGCCTGCCGCCGGAAGAGGCCCAGGACGTCGCCGCCTTCTTGCAGCGTATCGAGGAGCCCGACCCCTTCGACACTCGGCTGATCCGCGACTGGTCACCCGCGGCGCAAT
Source organism: Pseudomonas sp. RAC1 (assembly GCF_030658255.1). NCBI lineage: Bacteria > Pseudomonadati > Pseudomonadota > Gammaproteobacteria > Pseudomonadales > Pseudomonadaceae > Pseudomonas > Pseudomonas sp. RAC1. The sequence continues at coordinate 24,504 of NZ_JAUTXS020000012.1, read as the reverse complement.
TGGAAACGCTCTGGTATTTCCGCAGCCTTGGCTACTACCACCAGGAACGCCCGCTGTTCGAGTACACCCAGTTCGCCGACTGCCACACCTGCGTCGGTTTCCCGGCCGACGAAGACCTGGTGAGTCGCCTGACCCTGCAGTTCAGTCAGGCCGGGATTGGCAGCCGAACGCTGCATGCGCGCTTGCAGCAGCAGCACGAAATGGCGCCGGACGACGTCGACGTGCTGTACCTGCTCGCGCGCCAAGCCAGCGCCTTGGGCGCCGAGGAACAGGCATTCAATGGCTGGCTGCGGCTGTGGCGTGAACACCGGCATCCAGAGGCCGAGCGGTGGTTGCTCGACCTGTGCGCAGGCTATCAACCGCAACGCCTGCCGTTGCTGATCCAGGCGCTGGATCAGCAGAGCCTGCCGCACAGCTGGCCCGAGGATCTGACCGATCCCGCCCAGGCCTGCGGCTGTCCCGCGCAATCACCACAAACCCTGGCGCGCTGGTCCGAGGCCTCGCGCCTGAAGCTGGAGGGTTTCGCCGCCACGTTCATAGATTGGCGCCTGGACGGTGACGATGAATTGCCACCGCTGGCCTGGCTCCTGGCCGACCAGGAAGATCGCCTGTTGCAGCGCCGCTACTGGCAGGCCTGGACACTGCAACGTGGCGAAGCCGGGCTGCTGCGCAGCCTGCTCGATGAGCCCGCCAGCGGCGATCCGCTCGATGACCTCATCCTCGAAGGCTTTCAGCGCCAGGCCGCACAGCAATTGCACTGGCTCGAGCATTCCCCGGTGGTACGTGCACTGGTAGCGTTTTGCGCATCAGCACACCACGGGGCGGTCTTCCCAGAGGCGCTCAAGCAGCAAGCACTGCACCCTGTCTGCCGTGAATGGCTGCGACGCATGCGGGTGTATTCGCCGCAAGCGCTGGAGCGCTTGAACGAGGCGTTCGACATGCGCCGCATGTTCACGGTGCCATTCGGCATGCGGGTAATGAACGACATGGCGCGCCACGGCATCGAACTGCCGCCGATGGCCGAGGGCGCTGCACAGTGGGACTGGCATCGCCAGCAGTTGTTCATGCTGGCCACCATCGCTCAGCCCCAGCGCTGGCTGGACATGATCACGCCCAAGTTGCCAGGCCAACTGCAGTACGCGACCGAGCATCCGTTCTACCGCACCCATCGCCTGCTGCTGTCCACCCCGGCGCTGTTCCAGGAAAACAACGCCTTGCTGCGCTGCCTGGACGAGCGCGATCCCGTTCAGGCGCTGATGGCCACTCCACTGCATTACCTGGCCTACGCCTTCGCCAGCACCCGATTGCCGGGCGCGGTCAATCTGTTCGAGTGCTACCAAGGCAGTACCGACGTACTGGAAGAACACCCGCTGGGGGAACTGCTGCTGTGCGCAACCCTCTATCACAGCTCCGCGCTGGACAGCGAGCAACGGGCCTGGTTACGTGCACGCCTGGACACGCTGGGCGGCAGCGCTGCCTGGGTCGGCACACTGCGCACAGGCCTGATCGCCGGCAACGTCCCGCGCCTGCCCTATAAGGTGATCGAGCGTGAGGAAAAACTGGACGGCAAACTGCTCAAGACATTGGTGAGTGCCTTCAACACCTTGGTGAAATCCGCCAAACCGCCGCGCACCGTCGATTTGATGCGGCTGCAAAAAGCCAAGGACGATGCCGATCAGGACACCGGCCTGCGCTGCGCCGCCATGGCGTTGCTGGCGCGTACCGAAGGCCACCTTGCCGCGGCGGCGCGCGAGCCTCAGGCACCCTCCTGGGCCTTCTGGCGACTGAACAGCCGTATCAGCCGCAGCGACTTCGTCGCGCACTGCTTCGTCGCCTTGATGGGCGGTGCGGTGCTGACCGCGGTGGCCAAACTGCCAGAGCTTTGGGTCGTCGCGGTCTTGTTGATTCTGACTTCTGTGCTACGGCGCCTGCGTGACCTGGGCCAAGGCGTGCCGATGTTGATCGGTGTCCTGGCGATCTGCCGATTCGCGCCCTTCGCGCCTGCCGCACTGATGGTGGTGCCCGGCGACAAGCTGGCCAACCGCTACGGCCCGCCGCCGGACGATCCCGCACAGCTCAGCGAAGGGCTGCAAGTCGCCCTTCGCCATCTCAACGCTCAGTAACGCAACTCGTCCAGCGCCTGGCTCAACTGCAGGCGTTGACGACTGATCTCTGCCGCCTGCTGGCCGGCCAGCACCGCATTGAACGCGTCCAGCCAACTGCTGATCAGGTCGCGCTCATCGCCCAGGCTCTGCATCCAGGCCCGCTCCAGCCGCGCAAGCAAGGTGCGATTGGGCAAGGCATCGCGCGGGTGGATCTTAAGGCGTGCCAGGCGCTCGTGGCTGGCCTGGCGCGCCTCGCTGTCCAGGCCCGTGGGACTGCGGTCGATGCTGTGGCTGTGCTTGTGCCCGGTTTCGAGGAAGGTCACGTCGACTTCGAGCAGGCCGTTGATGTCGTAACTGAAGCGCACGTCCAGCGACTGCACCTGTCCGGTGGGCTGCAGCGGAATTTCGAAACTGTCGACCAGGATGTTGTCACGCACCCAGGGACGCTCGCCCTGATACACCGCGATTCGCACCACCTTTTGCTCCGGATGGGTACTGTAGAAGCGCTGCACGCGCGAGGTGGGGATCACGGTATTGCGTTCGATGATCGGGGTGAAGGCGCCGGACACTTCTTCGCCACGGGACGAGGCGACACCCAGGGTATAGGGGCACACGTCGGTCAGGATCAGTTCGTCGATCGCCGCGTCGCGGGCCTTGCAGGCCGCTTGGCTGGCAGCGCCCAGGGCGACGATGGTGTCGGGGTCGAGGTGGCGATAAGGCAGCCGACCGAACAGCTTGGCCACCAGTTGCTGGATCTGCGGCATGCGCGTGGCGCCCCCCACCAGCACCAGGCTGTCCAGCTCGCGCGGGCTGAGACGCGCGTCGCGCAGCGCCTGTTCGATGGGGGTGCGCACCCGCGCCAGCAACGGCGCCCAGATCGACTGCAAGCGCGTCTGGTCGAGCAGCCACTCGCGGGCTTGGCCGTCGCCATTCCAGGTCAGGGTCAGGCTACCCTCGCCAATGTCACGCTTCAGTTGCTCGATGGCATCGTGCAGGCTCGCCAGCGCTTGAGGCTCCAGGCTCTCCAGCGTCAGTTGCCAATCGCTCAGGCACGCCTTGAGCAGCGCATCGGTGAAATCTTCACCACCCAAATAGTTGTCGCCAGTGGAGGCATGCACTTCGATCAGCGGCAAGGCGTACTCCAGCACCGTGACATCGAAGGTGCCGCCCCCTAGGTCGAACACCAGCGTGCGCTCGAACTTCTGTTCGTGCAGACCATAGGCCATGGCGGCAGCCGTCGGCTCGTTGATCAGGCGCTGCACCTTCAGCCCCGCCAGCTCGGCCGCGAACACAGTGCGCTTGCGCTGCTCGTCGCTAAAGTAGGCCGGCACGGAAATCACGGCCTCGCTCACCGGGCAGCCGAGATAGGCCTCGGCATCCTGCTTGAGCGAGCCGAGCACCAGGGCCGACAGCTCTTCCGGCGTGAAGCGGTGCTCGCCCAGTTCGAAACGCTTGTCACTGCCCATGAACCGCTTGAACGCTGCGGCGGTGCGATGGGGATGGGTGGTGAGGCGGGCACGGGCGGCACTGCCCACCAAGATGCTGCCGTCTTCATCGACACTGACCACCGAGGGCGTCAGCACCTCGCCCACGGCGTTGGCGATGAGCTGTGCTTTACCGTCCTGCCAGACGGCAATGAGGCTGTTGGTGGTACCCAGGTCGATACCCAGCAAGGGGGCGGATTCGACGGGCGTTGGAGAGGAGCTGGCATCCTGCATGGTCGGTCTCTGCTGGCAAAGGAGAGCCGGGCGCGCGGCCTGCTGGCGGCATCCGGCGTAGCGGGAGATTCTGACCTAATGGGACCGCGAGTTGAAGGCGAAGATGCAATCGGACTTCAGGCAAGGGGGCGCGCCGGGCTGAAACTCGCGTGAAACCGACTTGGAAAAACGACGGGCACAAAAAAAGCGACCCTAAGGTCGCTTTCTTTGCTGCTTCCGGGTGTTCAGTGGGCCCTGGAAGCTGGAATATGGCGCAGCGGACGGGACTCGAACCCGCGACCCCCGGCGTGACAGGCCGGTATTCTAACCGACTGAACTACCGCTGCGCTATACATCGAGTGGTGGGTGATGACGGGATCGAACCGCCGACCCTCTGCTTGTAAGGCAGATGCTCTCCCGGCTGAGCTAATCACCCTTCGTCTCGGTGTGGCGCGCATTCTACGGACGACCCTTCACCCTGGCAAGCACTTTTTTCAAATTTTTTTTCTGATCTTTCAATGACCTAGGAATAAGTGACTACTGGCCCTGTGACAGGGTTGGCCTGCGAGCACCGCTCGGAGAATAATGCCCGCCTTATGCATTAAGGAGAGCTTTCCCCCCATGTGGTTCAAGAACCTGCTGACCTACCGCCTCACCCAGGATGTTCCCTTCGAGGCCGAGGCACTGGAAGCGGCACTGTCCAGCAAACCGGCCCGCCCATGCGCCAGCCAGGAGCTGACCACCTACGGCTTCGTCGCCCCCTTCGGCAAAGGCGAAGACGCGCCCCTGGTGCATGTCAGCGGTGAGTTCCTGCTGATCGCCGCGCGCAAGGAAGAACGCATCCTGCCCAGCAGCGTGGTCAACGATGCCGTGAAGGAAAAGGTCGAGGAAATCGAGACCGAGCAGATGCGCAAGGTCTACAAGAAGGAACGCGACCAGATAAAGGACGAGATCATCCAGGCCTTCCTGCCGCGCGCCTTCATCCGCCGCTCGATGATCTTCGCTGCCATCGCCCCGCGCCAGGGCCTGATTCTGGTCAACTCGGCCAGCGCCAAGCGCGCCGAAGACCTGCTGTCGACCCTGCGCGAAGTGATGGGCTCGCTGCCTGTGCGCCCGGCCACGGTGAAGATTGCCCCAAGCGCGACCATGACCGACTGGGTCAAGTCGCAGCAACCGGCCGAAGGCTTCTATCCGCTGGACGAATGCGAGCTGCGCGACACCGCCGAAGACGGCGGCATCGTGCGCTGCAAGCGCCAGGACCTGGCCAGCGAGGAAATCCAGCTGCACCTGAGCACCGGCAAGCTGGTGACGCAACTGGCTCTGGCCTGGCAGGACAAGCTGTCGTTCGTGCTCGACGACAAGCTGGTGATCAAGCGCCTGAAGTTCGAGGAGTTGCTGCAGGAGCAGGCCGAACAGGACGGCGGCGACGAAGCCCAGCAGCAATTCGATGCCAGCTTCCTGCTGATGATGATGACCCTCAACGAATTCCTCCCGCTGCTGTTCGAAGCCCTCGGCGGCGAAGAGATTCCCCAGGGAGTCTAAAAGCAGCTGCAAGCTTCGAGCTACAAGCTGCAAGAAAGATCAAAAGCGATACGGCGGTGCTCTCACGGGCACCGCTTTTACTTGCAGCTTGCAGCTAAAAACTTGCCGCTGCTCCTCTTGCAGCTTGTAGCTCGAAGCTTGCAACTGAACCGGAGGTTCCCCCCCATGCGTGCGCTCGCCGCCCTCAGCCGCTTCGTCGGCAACACTTTTGCGCTGTGGGTGCTGTTGTTCGCCTGCCTGGCGTTCCTGCAACCGCAGTGGTTCATCGCACTCAAGGTGGCCATCGTGCCGCTGTTGGGGCTGGTGATGTTCGGCATGGGGCTGACCCTCAAGCTGGACGACTTCGCCGCCCTCGCCCGCCAGCCCTGGCGGGTGGCGCTCGGGGTGGTGGCGCATTTCGTGATCATGCCGGGCATGGCCTGGTTGCTGTGCCAGCTGTTCCACTTGCCAGCGGAGATCGCGGTGGGCGTGATTCTGGTGGGCTGCTGCCCGAGCGGGACCGCGTCGAACGTGATGGTCTGGCTGTCCAAGGGCGATCTGGCGCTGGCGGTCGCGATCGCGGCGGTCACCACCCTGCTCGCCCCGCTGCTGACGCCAGCGTTGATCTGGCTGCTGGCCTCGGCCTGGTTGCCGGTCTCGTTCATGGACATGTTCTGGTCGATTCTGCAATTGGTGATGCTGCCCATCGTGCTCGGCGTGCTGGCGCAGAAGCTGCTCGGCGCGCGGGTCCAGTTGGCCGTTCAGGTGCTGCCGCTGGTGTCGGTGGTGAGCATCGTGATGATCGTCTGCGCGGTGGTGGCCGCCAGCCAGGCGAAGATCGCCGAGTCCGGCCTGCTGATCATGGCGGTGGTGATCCTGCATAACAGCTTCGGCTTCCTGCTCGGTTACCTGACCGGCAAGTTGTGCAAACTGCCGTTGGCCCAGCGCAAATCACTGGCGCTGGAGGTGGGCATGCAGAATTCAGGGCTGGGCGCAGCACTGGCGGCTGCACACTTCTCGCCCCTGGCGGCGGTGCCCAGCGCACTGTTCAGCGTGTGGCACAACATTTCCGGGGCGTTGCTTTCGACCTGGTTCAGGCGCATGGAAGCGCCCGATCAAACCTCTGTCCAGCGGTGACCGGGCAGGCCTCTTGCCCGGCAACGGCCAGATGTGCACCATAGTGCGCACGGTGAGGACGACCTCACGACGCACTGCGTGACCATTCCGGGGACGGCCCCATCTCGCAACGATGGAGACCCATCATGTCCTGGATCATTCTGTTCTTCGCCGGCCTGTTCGAGGTCGGCTGGGCCGTCGGCCTGAAGTACACCGACGGCTTCACCCGCCCCCTGCCCACTGCCCTGACCGTTGCGGCCATGGCGGTCAGCCTTGGCCTGCTGGGACTGGCCATGAAAGAACTACCGCTGGGCACTGCCTACGCCATCTGGACCGGCGTCGGCGCAGTGGGCACGGTCATCGCTGGCATCATCCTGTTCGGCGAATCCATGGCGCTGGTGCGCTTGGTCAGCGTCGCGCTGATCGTCGCCGGCCTGATCGGCCTGAAGGTCAGCGCTAGCTGACCCTCAGCGCACCCTTCAACGGCGCGCGCCGCGCAGGGCGCTGACCTGTTCGCGCAGCGCCTCGGGCTGGGCCGCCTCCACGGAGATGGCGGCCCCAGCCACCAGCGTCACCCGTGACCACAAGCGGCGTAGGAAGCCCTTGGCAGGATCGCGACTGAAGAAGCTGCCCCACAAGCCCTGCAACGCCAGCGGAATCACCGGCACCGGGGTTTCCTGCAGAATCCGCTTGACCCCGCCCTTGAACACGTCGATCTCGCCATCGGCAGTCAGCTTGCCCTCCGGGAAAATACACACCAACTCGCCTGCCTGCAGATACTCGGCGATGCGCGCGAACGCGCGCTCGTACGTCGCCGCGTCTTCGCTGTGCCCGGCGATGGGGATCGCACCCGCCGTGCGAAACACGAAATTCAGCACCGGCAGGTTGTAGATCTTGTAGTACATGACGAAACGTATAGGCCGACGGATCGCACCGCCAATCAGCAGCGCGTCGACGAACGAGACATGGTTGCACACCAGCAATGCCGCGCCTTCGTCGGGAATGCGGTCCAGGTCGCGGTGCTCGACGCGGTACATGGAGTGACTGAGCAGCCAGATCAGGAAGCGCATGGTGAATTCGGGCACGATGCTGAAAATGTAGGCATTGACCGCGATGTTGAGCAGCGACACCACCAGGAACAACTGCGGGATGCTCAGCTTCGCCACGCTCAGCAAGCCGATGGTGACCAGCGCCGACACCACCATGAACAGGGCATTGAGGATATTGTTGGCGGCGATCACCCGCGCGCGCTCCTGCTCAGGGGTGCGTGCCTGGATCAGCGCATACAGCGGCACGATATAGAAACCGCCGAACACGCCCAGGCCGATGATCGACGCCATGATCCACCAGGCCTGGTGCAGCCCCAGCAGACTCAACCAGTCGTGAGGTGCGTCAGCCACCGGAACATCACCCGAATGCCACCACCAGAGCAGACCGAACAGGGTCAGGCCGAACGAGCCGAAGGGCACCAGACCGATTTCAACCTTGCGTCCGCTCAAGCGCTCGCACAGCAGCGAGCCGACAGCAATACCGACCGAGAACAGGGTCAACACCAAGGTGACCACCGTCTCGTCGCCGTGCAGCCAGTCCTTGGAATAGGCGGGAATCTGCGTCAGGTAGATCGCACCGACGAACCAGAACCATGAGTTGCCGACGATCGAACGCGACACCGCAGGCGTCTGCCCCAGGCCCAGGCGCAAGGTGGCCCAGGACTGTTTGAAGATGTTCCAGTCCAGTTGCATCTGCGGCGCCACCGCCGCCGCCCGAGGGATCCAGCGGCTGGCCAGATAACCCAGCACTGCGGTGCCGACGATGCCGCCCGCCACCACGCTGGCGTAGTCGGTAGACGACATCATCACCCCGGCGCCGATGGTGCCGGCCAGGATCGCCAGGAAGGTGCCCATCTCCACCAGCCCGTTGCCGCCGACCAACTCCTGCTCGTGCAGCGCCTGCGGCAGGATCGAGTACTTCACCGGACCGAACAGCGCCGAATGCGTGCCCATGGCGAACAGGGTGAGCAGCATCAGCTCAAGGTGACCGCTGAGAAAGCCCACGGCACCGATCGCCATGATCGCCACCTCGGCCAGTTTGATCGCCCGAATCAGCGCGTCCTTGGCGAACTTCTCACCAAACTGCCCCGCCAGCGCCGAGAACAGGAAGAACGGCAGGATGAACAGCAGCGCGCACAGATTGACCCAGATCGAGCGATCACCTTCCAGGCTGAGTTTGTAGAGGATGGCCAGGATCAGCGACTGCTTGAACAGGTTGTCGTTGAAGGCGCCCAGCGATTGGGTGATGAAGAACGGCAGGAAGCGACGCTTGCCGAGCAAGGTGAATTGCGAGGAATGACTCATCGTCCTTGTTCCTGAGAGGGCTTTGTCATTTGAAGGGTGCTCATCGTGAGAGGCGACAAATCTGCACGTGAATGCACACCTCTGGCAACCGCCTCAGGGCGAATCCGTTAACCACGCAGCAAGTTGCTGGCACTACGCCATTAATTTGTCGTCAAATAATTTTCAGATTGTTACAGTTCTGCCGATATTCATATACATGATCTGGATCCAGCAACGGCAATTCCCCCCTCGCCCTTCTTCTATGCATCACTAAGGAGCACCACCGCAGATGTTTACCTGGTTCGGCGACCTGAAAATCGCCCATAAACTGGCGCTCGGCTTCGGCCTCGTCCTGACGTTGACCCTGATCCAGTCGCTGATCAGCTGGGACGCCCTTGGCAAGATTGTCCGTCGCAGCGAAGTGGTGCGCGATGTGTCGATCCTCAACGATGCCCTGGGCGATCTGCGCGAAGCGCGTCTGCGCCATACGTTGGCAAACGGCGACGACGAGCAGACCCAGGCCTTGCTCACCGCCAGCGATGCATTGCAGCCACCGCTCAAGCGCCTGCGTGAAGTGATCCGCACCCCGCGCAACGTCGAACTGCTGGGCAAAGCCGAACAGTCCCTGGCCAGCTACGTACAGACCCAGACCCTCAGCCTGCAGGCCTACCAGACCATGCGCTCGGCGCAGAAGGACATGGGCACCCTCGCCAATCAGTCGTTCGCGGCCCTCAAGAGCATTCGCCAGCAAGTGCGCGCCCTGACCGATGCCGAGCAACGCGACGCGCGCAGCGAGGCGGTCAATCAGATTCGCGAGAACCTGATCCTGCTGCGTTACCAGGTGCGCGGCTACACCAGCAACACCAATGCCGACAGCGAAAAGGCCATGAACGATCAGATCGCGACCACGGTGAACACCCTGCCCGGCCTGATCGCGGCCTTGAACGGCCAGGCCGCCGACGCCACCGCACAGTTGACCGAACAGGTCCGCGCCTATGCCGGCAAGGTCGAAACCTATCGCGGCGAGATCGGCAAACTGGCCGACTACCGCGTCAGCATGGCCAAGGACATCGCCAACCTGACCGAAGCCATCGGCCTGCTGCTCGACGGCCAAGGCACACTGGTGAATTCGGACAGCCAGTTCGCCAAGAACCTGCAGTTGGTCACGACCCTGCTGGCGCTGGTGCTGGGCATCGTGCTGGCCGTACTGATCGCTCGCCAGATCAGTCCGCCACTGCGCCGGGCACTGTTGGCCATGGAACAGGTAGCCGCCGGTGACCTGAGCGAACAGCCGAGCAGCCGTCGTCGCGACGAACTGGGTCAGTTGCAGAACAGCCTGCAAGGCATGACCGCCAACCTGCGCCAACTGATCAGCGGCGTGCGCGATGGCATCTCGCAGATCGCCAGCGCCACCGAGGAACTCTCGGCCATCACCGCACAGACCAGCGCCGGTGCCAGCAGCCAGCGCCAGGAGACCGACCAGGTCGCCACCGCCATGCAGGAAATGGCCGCCACGGTGCAGGAAGTGGCGCGCAATGCCGGCGACGCCTCGGTGGCCGCCAGCGCCACCGATCTGGAGGCCCGCGAGGGCGAAAGCGTGGTCACCCGTGCGGTGGCGCAGATCGACCGGCTGGCCAGCCAGGTGGACGCCACCAATGAAGCGATGGACGCGCTGCGCAACGAAAGCCAGCGCATCGGCAAGGTAATGGACGTGATCAAGGCCGTGGCCGAGCAGACCAACTTGCTGGCGCTCAACGCGGCCATCGAAGCGGCGCGAGCCGGTGAGGCCGGCCGTGGGTTTGCCGTGGTGGCCGATGAAGTGCGCAGCCTGGCGCAACGCACCCAGGCCTCGACGGCGGAAATCGAGTCGGCGATCAACAGCCTGGAACAGGGCACCCGTTCGGTCAGCGACTTGATGGAAGAGAGCCAGAGCCTGACCGAAAGCAGCGTGGCCCTGGTGCGCGAAGCGGGCGCGGCGCTGGAAGGCATCACTCAGCAGGTCTCCGGCATCCAACTGATGAACCAGCAGATTGCCGCCGCCTCCGAACAGCAGAGCGCAGTGGCCGAAGAAATCAGCCGCAGCGTGGTGACGGTCAGGGACATCTCGGAACAGACGGCAGGGGCCAGTGAGCAGACCTCGGTATCCAGTGTCGAGCTGGCGCGTCTGGGCGGGCAGTTGCAGCAGATGATCAGCCGCTTCCGCGTCTAAAGTGCAGGGGGCGGCCCGCCCGCCCCGACACCGTCAAGCAACGCGGGTTACTGGAAGTCGAACAGGGCCCGCGCGGTATCCACCAACAGCGCTTGGCGCAGGGCCGTCGAGCAGCCCAGCGCCTCGAACTGTTCGACCACGCCCGTAAAGTTCACCACCGATTCATGCTGGGTGTGTGGCCAGTCGCTGCCCCACAGAAGGCGGTCGGCGCCATAGTGCGCCTCCAGCATTCCCAGCGCCTGGCGAGCGAACAGCAGGTTCTGCGTCGCCGAGCCGCCCAGGCGATAGATCCCCGACACCTTGACCCACACCCTCCCCTGTCCCCCCAGCGTCAGCATCTCGGCAAAGCCTGGCTGACCCAGACCCAGGCGCGCATCGGGCCGACCGAAGTGATCGATGACGATCTTCACGCCATAGGGCTGCAAGGCGTTCACCAACGCCGGGATGTCGGCCACCTGACGATGCAGCTCGACATGCCAGCCCAGTGCAGCGATGTGCTCCAGCAGCGGTCGCCAGGCGGCATCGCGTAAATCAGGCAGCGCTTGCCCCATCAGATTCAGCCGCACGCCGCGCACGCCCGCCTGGTGCATCTGTTCCAGGCTGGCGCGGTCCGCATCGCGCTCAAGCATCACCACCCCGCGTAATTGCCGGGGCGCGCTGTTCAGGGCAGCCAGCAGGTAGCGGTTGTCGGTGCCGAGAAAGCTCGGCTGAACCAGTACGCCATGGCTGAAACCATGCCCAGCGAGCATGGCCAGGTAATCGTCCAACGGGGCGTCGTAGGTGGGTGCATAGCGACGCTCGGCCGCCAGGCTCAGCCCACGGTTGAACACGTGGGCATGACTGTCGATGGCCGTGAAAGGAGAAACGGTAGCGTGGGGCATGGTGCTCATCGAAAAGGTTGAAGAATGTGGATCGTTACTTGGCCATGGCCGGAGCGGTCGAGGCAGCCGCCTCGGGCTCCAGTGTGCGCCCGCGGGTTTCCGGCAGGCACAGCGCGGCGATCACCGCCACACCGTAGGCGATACCGGCATCGATGCCGATCGCCGCGCCCAGCGACATGGACTCGCTCATGTGACCGACCAGGAATGGGAACACCGCCGACAGCACGCGGCCGAAGTTGTAGCAGAAGCCCACCCCGGCGCCGCGCACGTCGGCTGGATAGAGCTCATTGAAGAACGCCCCGAGGCTGGCCGGGATGCCGGCGGCAAAGAAGCCCAATGGGAACCCGAGGAACAGCATCTGCGTGTTGCTGAGGGGGAAGAATACATAGGCCTGGACGGTCAGAACGCAGCACAGGGCGAACAGCAGGATGTTCTTGCGGCGGCCGATGCGGTCGATCAACAGACCGCTGACCACACAGCCGCACCAGAAGGCGAAAATGATCACCGCCAGGTAACCGCCGGAGTTGAGCACCGACAGGTTGCGCTCGGTCTTGAGGAAGGTCGGCAACCAGGTCATCACCGCGTGATAGCCACCGTGGGCACCCAAGCCCAGCAGTCCGCCCAGCAAGGTGACGCGCAGCAGTTCCGGGCGGAAGATCCCGGCCATCGACTTGACGAAGCTGCGCGGCGCGACCTGGTCTTTCTGCAGGCGCTGGAAGCTGTCTGGCTCCTGCACGTTACGGCGCACCCAAATGATCAGCAGAGACGGTAAGAGGCCAACGAAGAACATGACTCGCCAGGCGAACTCCTGCGGCACCAGCGAATAGATCAGCGCGAACAGCGCCACTGCCAGACCCCAGCCCACTGCCCAGGCACTTTGCACCGTGCCCATGACCTTGCCGCGGTACTTCGGGTTGATGGTTTCGGCCATCAACACCGCGCCGGCCGCCCATTCGCCACCGATGCCGAAGCCTTGCATGGCCTTGACGAACAGCAGCGGATAGAAGCCGGTGACGAAGGCCGACAGGAAGGTGAAGAAGGAGAACCAGAGAATCATCCACTGCAAGGTGCGCACACGGCCATAGCGGTCGGACAGGGTACCGCCGAGCCAGCCGCCGATGGCCGAGGTGACCAGGGTCAGGCCACTGATCAGACCGGCATCGCCTTTGCTCAGGGAAAACGCGGCGATCAGCGCCGGAATGGCCAGGCCGAACATCTGCACTTCCAAGGCGTCGAGCGACCAGCCGCCGAAGCAGGCCCAGAATGTCTTGCGCTCGCGCGAGGTGATTTCGCGGTACCAACTGAACATGTTTCTTATCCTTCTAGGTCGTGTAAGGGTGGCCGGACTCGCACCGGCCAGGCAGGCAACACCCCGGCACCGTGCGAGCACGGCGCAGCAGGCGGGGCTATGGACGGCAGCGGCGGTTCAGCGAATGTCGATGCGGTAGCGGAAGTGCTGGGCATGGCCGCGCGAGCGGCGCCACTCCAGTGGCTTGCCAGCGTAGTCGCGGGCCAGACGCTCGATCACCACCACCGGACTCCCCTCCGGCAGTTGCAACAAACGCCCCTGAACCGCATCGACCGACTCGGCGGTAAGGGTTTCCTCCGCGTAGGCCACCACTTGGCCACACAGCGTTTCGTAGATTGGGTAGAGCAACGGCCCTTTGCGGTCCAGCTCGACTTCCAGCAAGGGCTGGAAGGTCTGGCGCGCCAGCCAGATTTCCTCGGCCAGCACCGGCTGGGCGCCCAGCAAACGCAGACGCACGATGCGGATGACCTCGGCCTGCGCCGTCAGCCCCAACGCCGCCGCCACCGCCGAGGGCGCCGGCAGTGGCTCGATGGAGAGGATGCGACTCTCGGGTACGACCCGCGCGCCATTAGCTGATTCGAAACGGAAAAAGCGGAACAGCGAGGACTGGAACTGCGGCCGACGAATGAAGGTGCCACGGCCCTGTTGGCGCTCCAGAACGCCTTCGGCGACCAATACGTCGACAGCCTTGCGCACGGTGCCGACCGACATCTGGAACTCGCTGGCCAGCGCCGCTTCGGTGGGAATGGCCTCACCTGGGCGCCAGCGGTTGTTGGCGATCTGCTCGACCATGTGGTCGCGCAACTGTTGGTAGCGGGGCAGACGCGCATCACCGGGCAGCGTGTTCATGGGCTCTGTCTCTCGTGTTGTTATATAGACATATATATGAATTGCCCGAGAGTATTCCTCCTGCCCTGAACGCTGTCAATCCTCCGCCTATCGGACGGCGCTGGCCGCAGCGATGCACGGCGACACGAACAACTCTCCCCGCCAGGCGCCTGTGAGCGTTTTGCCTGCCACCACTAGCCACAAAATTGCCAGCATGCCCACCAACACCTGCCCGGCGACCATGAAAAAGCCCAGTCCCAACCACTCAGCCAATTTCAACGTGGCCAGGCTGTAGACACCCAACGGAAAGGTGAATCCCCACCAGCCCAAGTTGAACGGCATTCCGTGGCGCAGGTAACGCACGGTGATCAGCACGGCCGTCAGCAACCACCACAGGCCTGCCCCCCACAGCACCATTCCGGCCACCAGTCCCAGACCCCGCGCCACCTCGCCCATTGCCCCAAGGCCATTGGCGGCGAATACACCCGGCGCATCACCGCCAAGCAGCAGCATGCCCAACGCGCCGGTACCGATTGGCCCCAAGGCCAGCCAACTGGACGCCGCCATGTTGGCCGATGGCAGCTTGTGCAGCGCCATGCGCAACATCAGGATGGTCAGGATGCTAAATGCCACCGGCAGCGACACCGCCCACATGACGTAACTGGTCACCAGCACCAGAAACTGGGCCTGAGGGTCGGCCAGGTGCGGCACCAGCAGGCCGCCGCTGGCTGCGGCCACCTCGGCCGCCACCACCGGCAGCAGCCAGACGGCGGTCATTTGGTCGATGCTGTGTTCCTGACGGGTGAACATCAGGTAGGGAATGGCCACGCCACACAGCAGCGCGAGGGCCACATCCAGCCACCATAGCGCCTCGATCCACGGCAGCAGGCCTTCGCCCCAGCGCGCCAGCCCGAACACCAGGCCGCCGTTGAGGATGGTCGCCAGCCCCATGGGGATGGTGCCGAAGAACATCGAGACCGTGGAATGGCCGAATATCCGCCGCGCTTCGTCGAAGAACAGCATCCAGCGGGCGCTGTACAGCACGCAGAACACGATGAACAGCGCGACCGTCAACCACCACAGCGCCTCGGCGAGGCCCAGCAACGCCGATACCTGCACCTGCCGCAGGGCCAGGGCCAGCACGCCGGTGCCCATGGTCGCGGCGAACCAGTTGGGGGTGAACTGGCGAATCACTTCCAGGGGGTGGGCCAGGCGCTGGAAAGGTCGCAAGGACCGAGCACGGGTGTGAGGGCAAGACATGAGCGATTCCTCGGATAAGGTGAAATCATCTTATGCTCGCGAAGAATATCTATATAACGGGTATTTTCTCTATCTGTTATCTGTTTTACAGATATATACCCAGAGGATCGTGCGACCCTTGCCACTGCGACCATCGTCTGCGCTGACGAAACCGCCCTGCTCGTGCCAGACTGCTCGGGACCGCGTTTCCCTCTTGCTGCGGAGTTTGCATGTCGTTGTCCAGTGGGCTGATCGCCGTGGTCGCCCTGGCCTATATGGCCATCATGTTCGCCATCGCCTTCTACGGCGACCGTCGCAGCACCCCGCTGCCGCCGCGCCTGCGCGCCTGGGTATACAGCCTGTCCCTGGCGGTGTACTGCACCAGCTGGACCTTCTTCGGCGCGGTCGGCCAGGCCGCCGAACAGCTCTGGGCCTTCCTGCCCATCTACCTGGGCCCGGTGCTGCTGCTGATTTTCGCGCCCTGGGTGCTGCAGAAGATGGTGCTGATCAGCAAACAGCAGAACATCACCTCCATCGCCGACTTCATTGCCGCGCGCTACGGCAAGTCGCAGACCCTTGCTGTGGTGGTTGCCCTGATCTGCCTGGTTGGCGTGCTGCCCTACATCGCACTGCAACTCAAGGGCATCGTGCTGGGCGTCAACTTGTTGATCGGCGCCAATGCCGATGCCACCGGCACACGCGTTCAGGACACCGCACTGGTGGTGTCGCTGGTGCTGGCGCTGTTCGCCATCGTCTTCGGCACGCGCAGCCTGGACGTCACCGAACACCACCGCGGCATGGTGCTGGCCATCGCCTTCGAGTCGATGATCAAGCTGCTGGCCTTCCTCGCCGTCGGCGCCTTCGTGGTGTTCAACCTGTACGACGGTGTCGACGACCTGTTCAGCCAGGCGCGACAGTCAATGCACCTGGAGCGATACTGGCAGGAAACCATCAACTGGCCGTCGATGGTGGTGCAGACCGCCGTGGCGATGATGGCGATCATCTGCCTGCCGCGACAGTTTCACGTCACCGTGGTGGAGAACATCGAGCCGCAGGACATGCGCCTGGCGCGCTGGGTGTTTCCGCTGTATCTGGTGCTGGCCGCGCTGTTCGTGGTGCCGATCGCCTTGGCCGGACAAATGCTGTTGCCGGGCACGGTGATGTCCGACTCCTTCGTCATCAGCCTGCCGCTGGCCGAGGCCCATCCCAGCCTGGCGTTGCTGGCGTTCATCGGCGGCGCCTCGGCCGCCACCGGCATGGTCATCGTCGAGGCCGTGGCGCTGTCGACCATGGTCTCCAACGACATGCTGCTGCCCTGGCTGCTGCGCCGCAACAACGCCGAGCGGCCGTTCGAAGCGTTCCGCCACTGGATGCTCTCGGTACGCCGGGTCACCATCGTGGTCATCCTGCTGCTGGCGTATGTCAGCTACCGACTGCTGGGTTCCACCGCAAGCCTGGCGACCATCGGCCAGATCGCCTTCGCCGCCGTTACCCAACTGACCCCAGCGATGCTCGGCGCCTTGTACTGGAAGCAGGCCAACCGGCGCGGCGTGTTCGCAGGACTGGCCGCCGGGATTTTCCTGTGGTTCTACACCTTGGTACTGCCCATCGCCGCGCACAGCCTGGACTGGTCGCTGCAGCTGTTTCCGGGTCTGGCGTGGTTGCACGGCAACCCGCTGAACCTGCCCATCAGCCCGCTGACGCAAGGCGTGGTGCTGTCGCTGGCGGGCAACTTCACCCTGTTCGCCTGGGTGTCGATCCTCTCGCGCACACGGGTGTCCGAGCACTGGCAGGCCGGTCGCTTCATCGGTCAACAGACCAGCGCCCGCCCCAATGGGCGCACACTGCTGGCGGTGCAGATCGACGACCTGCTCAACCTCGCCGCACGCTTCGTGGGCGAGGAGCGCGCACGCCAGAGCTTCATTCGCTTCGCCTACCGCCAGGGCAAGGGCTTCAACCCCAATCAGAACGCCGATGGCGACTGGATCGAGCACACCGAGCGCCTGCTGGCCGGGGTGCTGGGCAGTTCTTCGACAAGAGCGGTGGTCAAGGCGGCCATCGAGGGCCGCGACATGCAGCTCGAGGACGTGGTACGCATCGCCGACGAAGCCAGCGAGGTGCTGCAGTTCAACCGCGCACTGCTGCAGGGGGCGATCGAGAACATCAACCAAGGCATCAGCGTGGTCGACCAAAACCTGCATTTGGTCGCCTGGAACCGCCGCTACCTGGAGCTGTTCAACTACCCGGACGGGTTGATCGCCGTCGGCCGGCCGATCGCCGACATCATTCGCTACAACGCCGAGCGGGGGCTGTGCGGTCCCGGCGAAGCGCAGGTACATGTGGCGCGGCGCCTGCACTGGATGCGCCAAGGACGGGCGCATACCTCCGAGCGCCTGTTCCCCAATGGCCGGGTCATCGAGTTGATCGGCAATCCGATGCCCGGTGGCGGCTTCGTCATGAGCTTCACCGACATCACGCCGTTCCGCGAAGCCGAGCAGGCGCTCAAGGATGCCAACGAGGGCCTGGAGCAACGGGTGGCCGAGCGCACCCACGAACTCTCGCAATTGAACCAGGCACTGTCCGACGCCAAGAGCCACGCCGAAGCGGTCAGCCAGTCCAAGACGCGCTTCCTCGCGGCGGTCAGCCACGACCTGATGCAGCCGCTGAACGCCGCACGGCTGTTCTCCGCTGCCCTGTCGCAACAGGCCGAGAGCTTGAACGACGAAGCCCGGCAACTGGTGCGGCACCTGGACAGCTCGCTGCGCTCGGCCGAAGAATTGATCAGCGATCTGCTGGACATCTCGCGCCTGGAGAACGGCAAGATCACCCCGGACATCAAACCCTTTGCACTCAATACGCTGTTCGACACCCTCGGTGCCGAGTTCAAGGTGCTGGCTGCCGAAAAAGACCTGGCGTTCCGCCTGCGCGGCAGTCGCCTGCAGGTCAGCAGCGACATCAAGCTGCTGCGCCGGGTGCTGCAGAATTTCCTGACCAACGCGCTGCGCTACGGCAGCAGTCCGATCCTGCTGGGCACGCGGCGTGAGGGTGAGCGGCTGTGGCTGGAGGTGTGGGATCGCGGCCCTGGCATTGCCGACGACAAGTTGCAGGTGATCTTCCAGGAGTTCAAGCGCCTGGACAGCCACCAGACGCGCGCTGAAAAAGGCCTGGGCTTGGGCCTGGCGATCGCCGATGGCTTGTGCCGGGTGCTGGGTCACACCTTGCAGGTGCGCTCATGGCCGGGTAAAGGCAGCGTATTCAGGGTGAGCGTGCCGATCGCCCGCCAGCCGCTGGCCATCCCGGCAGCCCCTGCCGAGCAGATGGGACAACCGCTGGCGGGACTCCAGGTGCTGTGCGTGGACAATGAAGACAGCATCCTGATCGGCATGAACAGTTTGCTCGGACGCTGGGGCTGCCGGGTCTGGACCGCACGCGATCAGGCCGAGTGCGAAGCGCTGCTGGTCAAGGGCATGCGCCCGCACCTGGCGCTGGTGGACTATCACCTGGACCACGGCGAGACCGGCACCGGCCTGATGGCGTGGCTACGCACGCAATTGGGCGAGCCGATTCCCGGCGTGGTGATCAGCGCCGACGGGCGCAACGAGACCATCGCCCAAGTGCATGCGGCGGGCCTGGACTACCTGGCCAAGCCGGTCAAGCCGGCAGCCCTGCGCGCCCTGCTCAATCGGCATCTGAGCCTGGTGCAGTAAGGCCTTCGTCGGCCATCGCGCGCTCCAGCAGGTCGGCCGGCAGGCTCTTGCTGGCGCGGGCGCCGAGCAGCTTGAGCTGTTCGCTACGGCTGATCAGATTACCGCGACCCTCGCACAGTTTATTGCGCGCCGCCGCGTAGGCTTTGTCGACCTGCTGCAAGCGCGCGCCCAGTTCATCCAGATCCTGGATGAACAAGACGAATTTGTCGTACAGCCAACCGGCGCGTTCGGCGATTTCTCGGGCGTTTTGCCCCTGGCGCTCCTGCTTCCACAGGCTGTCGATGACCCGCAGGGTGGCCAGCAAGGTGGTGGGGCTGACGATCACGATCTGCCGGTCGAACGCCTCTTGGAACAGCCCCGGCTCGGCTTGCAGCGCCGCAGAAAAGGCCGCTTCGATGGGCACGAACAGCAGCACGAAGTCCAGGCTGTGCAGGCCGTCCAGACGGCTGTAGTCCTTGCTCGACAACCCCTTCACATGGCTGCGCAGCGACTGCACGTGCTGCTTGAGCGCCGCCTCGTCGTTGCCGGCGACGAACTGCTGGTAGGCGGTGAGGCTGACCTTGGCGTCGACCACCACCTGTTTGTCGCCGGGCAGCATGATCAGCACATCGGGCTGGAAGCGCTCGCCATCGGCGCTTCTGAGACTGACCTGGGTCTGGTACTCGCGGCCCTTCTCCAGGCCCGCGTGCTCCAGCACCCGCTCCAGAATCAGTTCGCCCCAGTTGCCCTGGGTCTTCTGCCCTTTGAGAGCCTGGGTGAGGTTGGTGGCTTCATCGGACAAGCGCAAGTTGAGCTGCTGCAAACGCTCCAGTTCCTTGGCCAGCGAGAAGCGCTCGCGGGCTTCGTGCTGGTAGCTCTCCTCCACGCGTTTTTCGAACGCCTGGATACGCTCCTTGAGCGGATCGAGCAATTGCCCCAGGTGCTGCTGGCTGGTCTGAGCGAAGCGCTGTTCACGCTCGTCGAAGATGCGCGTGGCCATTTCGGCGAACTGCGCACGCAGGGTGTCGCGGGCTTGCTGCAGGTCTTCCAGACGTTGGGCATGGCTGTCCTGCTGCTCGCGAAGCTCGGCATCCAGGCGTGCTGCCTGTGCCTCCAGGCGGCGCAGTTCGGCTTCGCGATTGGCGCGCTCCAGGCTCCAGGCATGAGCAGCGTCGCGGGCGTTGTCGCGCTCGATCTGCAGCAGCTCCAGCTCACGGTGTTGCGCCGCCAGCTGTGCCTGCTTACGGCTGTTGGCCTCGCTCAGATCGCTGATTTCGTCACGGCTGGCATCAAGCTGGGCTTGCAGACCGGCCTGCGCCAGTTGCGACGCGTTGAGGCGCTCCTGCCATAGACTGCCTTCGCCCTGACGGACGGCGAGTCGTCGCTGAAGCTGCAACGCCCAGCCCAGGCAAGGCACCGCAGCGGCGACGATGCCCATCAAAATACTGGCCAGATCCACTGCCATGCTCACCCCGATCGTTGTTCCAATGCAGGCTGCAGCTTACAGGGGTTTGCCCACTCATGACGCTAGGGATGCAGGCGCTCGAGCAATCGCTGCGCATCTTGCGAACCCTGCCCGGCCGCCAGTTCCAGCCAATGCCGCGCTTGCTCGGCATCCTGGGGCAGGCACAGACGGGCGTATTCGAGTTGGGCAAGTCCATCCCCAGCCCGAGCCGCCTGACGCAACAGCTCGTGACCGATGCGTCGGTCGCGTGCATTGCCGCAATCGCGGCACAGCAACTGTCCCAAGCGACTCTGGGCAACCACCACGCCCCGACGCGCCGGCTGTTTGAGCAGGCGTCCGGCCAAGTGCTTGACGCTGGGCTTGACGCCCAGGCGGGGACTGTCGAGTAGCCAGAGAGCGACTTTCAGCGAAAAGCGTTTGGAAAAGACGCTCGGTCCCGTATTAGGGCAATCGGCTTGGGAGGAGACACGAAACTTCATGACAGACAGCGAAGGCAATTCGAAAAGCGCGCCACTCTACCGTTTTTTTTGCGTGATGGCTCGATACGCGCCTGACAGCGCGGAAAAAAATATTTCATGGTTCTTTTCTTGACGTTTTTCAATCCAGCACTCGAGTGCGAGAAGGTGTTGACTTAAACGTCAGATATTTCTCAGGACGACTTGACATGCCCGTCCTAGAGCAACCCTGCAACACAATCCACAGATACTGTGGATAACTCGGTGGACAACCCCCCTTGCGTGCCCGCAAACCCTTATGGAATGGGGGCTTCAGTCAAACTGACGATTTTTTCACCAGCCAAAATAAGTGTTTTTTTTCATTGACTTAAGGTCGCAGTCAAGTCATTGGCGGCTTCCTGTGGGCGTGTTGCAATACGGTTACAAGTCGCGCCACGCGTGTGTACAACTGGGTACTGGCACTGGGCCGAGCGGGGATCGTTGCCACGCGTCACTCCACTATCCACCCGGTCGCCCACTTCACAGGAGCCCTTTCAGCAGCGATAATGGCCGGCTTCGCTGAACGATTTAAAAAAAGCTTGCATCGTTGCCAATGCTTAGGTAGTGTGGCCACCGTTAGTACCAAGCTGAAATCAATTCTGGCCATTATGTCCTTGCGACTGCTCCCACCCCGGGTAGCCTCGCTGAAACCAGGACGGCCTACGCGATGATTCACTGAATGGCATACGCCACTCCAGTCCGAATCAGCCAACGAACGATTGATCGGGATCTTCACCCATGGCCTCGAACCTGGCCCGTGGGATGCTGCCCGCCTTCCTAAGTACCTACCAGTCAGCCCGGCGCCTACATTGTGCTTGCGCTTTCTCTGGCTGCTCTGTTCCGGTCAGGTTTTTCGCCTCCCTTAATAAAGGCGTCACCGGAACGTTTCTATTGTGCACGGATCGAACCCGTGTCTTGAGCAGGAAACTCTAAAAAAATGACCAATCATCATCACATTCAGCGCGCATTCGGCACGCTTTCTCAGGCCTTCGCTCCACTGCAGTGCCTGATCGTTGCTCCCCGCAAGGGCAGCTTCAGCTTCACCCTGGTAGACGAACACGGCGTGGCATGCCACACCGAACGTCTTTACCCAGAGCAGTACACTGGCGCAGAGCCGCTGCAGGCGGTGATCGACCGCACGCGCCAGTCGCTGGTCGCATGAACGAATGGGCGAAGATTCGCCCCGTGAATGTGCCACTCTGATTGCTGCTAGCGCTGCACCGGTGTAATTGCCACAAGGCATATAGCCTGATCGCAGCGGCAGCAATCGATTTAAAAACAGCCCTTTACACCATGAATATCACACTAGACTTCAACTCGAGCGGTGCGAGCCGCTTCCGATGGGTGTGATCCTTCAGCCACCTGCCAAGCTCCCCGCACCCATCGGTCCCTGACAGTTCGAGGGCACCATGGGTATCGCTGCGAACGAATTGAGCCGTTATGTCATCCGCCCCACGCTGGTCTATCTAGGGCGGCACAACGCGAGCGCAGAAGCCTTGCTCCTGGGCGTCGCTGCCAGCCAGTCTTGCCTTGGCCAGGCCTTGCACGACCGCCGTGGCCACGGGCTGTACCGCATCGGTGAGACGCGTCATCGGGCGCTGTGGGATTGTTACCTCGCCCGTGATCCGGAATTGGCCAGCCTGGTGCGTGGGCTGGCCAGTCAGCATGCCTTCCTTGGCGGTCCACATTTGGAACTGACCGTCAATCTGCGCTACGCCACCGCCATCGCCTGGATGCTCATCGAGGAACAGGCCACGCCGCTCCCGGCCGCCGACGATGTGCTCGGCCTGGCCAGGATCTGGCGACAGACCTTTCATCCGCAAGGGCGCCTGCGTGACTTCACCCAGGCGTGGGATTGCTGGGTAAACCCGAGGGTTGCGGAGCCGTCATAGGAACCTTCTTACGAAAGAATCAGAATTACTGCTTATTTTGGTCGGATTGTCCTACAAAACCGCTCTATCTCCGCGTATACAGCCTATGGCGTACTTCGCGATTTGTTGGTAGCTTTTGGCCCCGGAGATCCCAAGGAGTTCTAATAATGAAAACAGTCATGCTCAAAACCTCCCTCGGCGTCGCAATCGCGGTCGCCTCTAGCCAACTCTTCGCCAGCGGTTTCGCGCTCAACGAGCAAAGCGTCAGTGGCATGGGGACAGGTTTCGCGGGTCGTTCTTCGGCTGCTGACGACGCCAGCACCATTTACGGTAACCCTGCCGGCATGTCGCGCCTCAAGCGCGAACAGGTCACCGTAGGGGGTGCGGCAGTCATCGCCAAATCTGATATTTCCGGTCGCGGCAGCAACCTGGGCGGGGAAACCGACGGTGACATGGTGCCGGTGGTCGGTGTGCCGATGGGTTACTACGTCAAGCCGCTCGACGATCACTGGAGCGTGGGCTTCGGCGTCTACGTGCCCTTCGGCCTGGTGACCGACTACGGCAGCGACGACGCTGCGCGCTATTGGGGCAAGAAGAGCCACGTCGAAGTGGTGACCTTCCAGCCGACCATCAGCTATGCCTTCAACGACAAGGTGTCCATCGGCTTCGGTCCGACCATCAACCGCATCAAGGGCGAATTGGGTTCCAACACCATCAACCCCTTCACGCCGGGCCGCAACGATGGCGAAGTCAAGATCAAGGGTGACGACACGGCGGTCGGCTACAACATCGGTGTGATGGTACAAGCCACTGACCGCACCCGTCTGGGCCTGACCTATCACTCGATGGTCGACTACAAGCTCGAAGGCAAGACCCGCGTCAACAACCCATTGATCGGACCATTCAGCGGTAGCAAGTTCGACGCCGAGCTGAAGATCAAGACACCTGAGTCGGTGGACTTCTCGGTCACCCACGAACTCGACGATCAGTGGACCCTCTATGCGGGCAGCACCTGGACGCGTTGGAGCCGGTTGAAAGACATCACCGTCAACAACGAAGTGCCTGCGCCGCTGGCAGCTCAATTCGGCACCATCAGCGAAGAGCAGAACTGGCACGACACCTGGGCGCATGCTGTGGGTGCTTCTTACAAGGTCAACAAGGAATGGACCTTGCGTACTGGCTTTACCGTCGACCAGTCGCCGACCAACAACCAGGATCGTTCGCCGCGCATCCCTACCGGCGATCGCAAGATCTTCAGCCTGGGGGCGGGTTACAGCCCGACCGACGACGTGACCATCGATGTGGCGTATTCCTACCTGTGGGAGGAAGACACCAAGGTGAACCTGGCCAGCCGGACCAAAGGGAGCTATCAGGCCAAGTATGAGAACAGCGCTCACGGGATTGGTGCTTCGCTGACTTATCGGTTCTGATTGGGGTTTTGAGGTTGTGAGAAGACCGCCCTTGTGGCGGTTTTTTCTTTGGGGCTTTTGGGGGCTGCTTGTCTTGGGGTGAAGATCCGTTAGTTTTGGTGAGGCTGATTCACCTTTTCGCCCTTACGGCGCCCCCCTTTTTTCTTGGAAAAGGGGGCAAAACCGCTTGCTCCCGCATCCGGCCCCTGCGCTACGCGCAGGGGTTCCCTCGCGCCGGCGTCGCTCCGGGAGGACCGCGCTTAGGGGCCGTCCTGGCCCCAAGCGCTTGACGGGCATCCATGCCCGTCACCTCCCTGCGCAACGCCTATGCTCGGCCTCCT
>NZ_JAUTXS020000011.1:0-63343 GCF_030658255.1 Pseudomonas sp. RAC1 | reverse complement strand
ACCTGATCCCATCCCGAACTCAGCAGTGAAACGATGCATCGCCGATGGTAGTGTGGGGTTTCCCCATGTGAGAGTAGGTCATCGTCAAGATTCATTTCGCAAAACCCCTATCTGCGCGAGCAGGTAGGGGTTTTGTCTTTTTGGTGTTTTCAAAATCAGCGCTGCCCTCTTGGGAGGCAGCTTGCAACCCCAACAGAACTCTCACACCATGACCGGTCGTGTGAGGGCGCTTACAGCCTGATCACTCTTGAGTACAAGCACATCGCCTTCAAGTGTGTCGAGCACCACCTCAGCAGTATTGCCAATCAGGGCCCCGGAGATACCCGTGCGCGCAACTGTTCCGATAATGGTCACCACCGCATCGATTTTCTTTTCGGTGTAAGGAATCAGCACATCCGCTGGTCCTTCGGCGACATGCAGCCGCTGATCGCTGATGTCGAACTCCGCCTGGAAAGCTGAACACGCCTCGCGGTAGCGCTTTTCGATAGTCTCGCTGAGCCGATACACCGGATCGGAGGCAGCCAACATGGGCGAAGGGTGAGCGCTGATCACGTGCAGTTCACCTTTGGCCAAGGTGGCGATAGCGTAGCCATGGTCAATGATACTGGCATGCAGGCGGCGGTGATCTTCATCCTGATTGCCCACATCCACTGCCGCCAGGATGGCGCCGCCGGTCCAAGGCCGCTCGCTCTTGACCATCAGTACGGCACACGGACAGTTGCGCAACAGTTTCCAGTCGCTAGGCGTCAGCAGGGCTTTGCGCAGGGGGTTATCCGGGTGATGCTCTTTGATGACCAATTCGCAGCCTTCGGCCTGCTGCACAGCGATGATTGACTCATGCAGGCTGTCCTGCCAGGCCTGTTCGTGGCTGACACTATCGTAGCCATCGTCATGCAACTGACTGGCGAGCAAGCTCAGCAGTGCGTGATGGTCGCGCTTCTTGTCACACATCAGCAGATGCAGGCGTGCACCGGTAACCCCGGCAATCAGCTTGGCGCGAGTCAGCGCGCGACTGTGGGCGTGTTCAGGGTCGAGCACGACGAGGATGCTGCGAACGGCTTGCATGGCATGAAACTCCTTGGATCGCGAGGGCTCACACCTGACTATAGTTGGCCAATGCGGCGATGCCGTTTGACCTGTATCAAGCGCAAGCGCTGGCGATAGCTGTCACCGTCGGTATAATCCCGCGCTCCTGCGTTGCCAACCTCCGTGAATTTATGTCCCTGACTCCTGAAATCGATGCCTTCCTTGGCTGCCCCACACCCGACGCCTGGATCGAGGCTGCGTTGGCCGATGAGCACACCTTGCTGATCGACCACAAGAACTGCGAGTTCAAGGCCGCCAGTACCGCACTCAGTTTGATCGCCAAGTACAACACGCATTTGGAACTGATCAATATGATGTCGCGCCTGGCGCGTGAGGAACTGGTGCACCACGAACAAGTGTTGCGCTTGATGAAGCGTCGGGGTGTACCGTTGCGCCCCGTTTCAGCCGGGCGTTATGCCTCTGGACTGCGGCGAGTGGTGCGTGCCCATGAGCCGGTGAAGCTGGTCGATACCCTGGTGGTCGGCGCTTTCATCGAGGCCCGCAGTTGCGAGCGCTTCGCGGCCTTGGTCCCACACCTGGACGAAGAACTGGGTACGTTCTACCACGGCTTGCTCAAAAGCGAGGCGCGCCACTATCAAGGCTATTTGAAACTGGCGTATGAGTATGGAGAGGCGTCAGATATCGCGCAGGTGGTGCAGAAGGTTCGGGAGATAGAGGCGGAACTTATAAGTTCCGCCGATGGGGAAATGCGCTTTCACAGCGGCATCCCAATGGCCCAGCCAGCCTGAGTGGGCCAGAAGGTTGCTTAACTTACTGTCTACGGCCGAGTAGCAGGCCTACCACCAGACCGATGCCAGCGGAAATCGCCACAGTCTGCCAAGGATGAATGCCGATCAGCTCTTCGGTCGCCTCGACCACCGGCTGCGCTTTTTGCCCCAGACGGCTGGTGGCCTGACGCGCCTGACGCAGCTTCAGACCGAGCTGGGCGCGCAGTGTATCGGCTTCCTCGCCTACCAAAGACGCGCTGCTGTCCAAAAGCTTTTCCGACTCCTCGATAAGCGCTTGCAACTCGCTGAAGACCTGATCCTTGATCTGCTCGGTTTCGCTGGTCGCGTTGGATTTCCTGGCCATGGATGCCTCCTTGTAGGTGTGTTGGTGTAAACAGTGGAAAGCCGTGGTCGGCGAAAGTTGCACTGGCTTGGCGATGGTGCATCGCAAGCGTGTAAGATATCGCTCATTTTCAAGCGGCAGGAAAGACCATGAGTTTCAATCTGGCCAATAGAGACTTCGCCGAGCGTGCGCAGATCGAGTCGGAAAAGGCGCGCTTGTTCGAGCTGTGGCAGAACAACCTGGGCAAGGCCAAAGCCGAGGCGGCCAGGATGATTGCCGAAAAGTCGCGGCGCAAGGGCAAGTGGGCGGAGTGGGTGCGTGCGGAGCTGGACGGCATATCGCCCCCTGAATTCGCTAACATGATTCGCAGCGAAATCAACAAGATGATGGCCGCCGCCAGCGCCAATCGTTGATGGCTACCAGCCGAGAGTACCTGGCTGGGGCAGATCGAGTTTGCCCTTGTCGGTGAAACGGATCGTTCCCAACGGACCCCCGGCCAACTTGCCACGCAGAACGTAGGGCAGGCCCTGTAGCGACTGTGCACGGCTCAGGCCGTAGGCTTGGCGTAGAAAGGAAAACGCGGTAATGCTCACCGGTACTACGATGACCGTCTCCTCATAACGCCCGATGTGGCCGCGTTGATCGCTGACACCAGCCGCCAAGGGTTGATCGTTCACCTCCAGATTCAAGGCAACGCCGTTGAAATCCACAGGCGTTTCGTTGGGGTTCTGAATGCGGATCTTGACTGCCATGCGTAACTCTAGATCTTGCCCCGCAAGAGGTTCGATACCGATGACGCTGATGTTCAGAGGATCTCGTGGTTGCAACAGCGCGCAGGCGTTGAGCAGCAGGGCCAGCATCAGCACCATGCACAGGCCTGGTCTTGAGCGAAAGCGGACAGTCATGAGCAGGCGCCTTGGCGTGTGGATGAGCGCGCAGTGTGGCAAATGCGGCGTGTCGTTGAAAGTGACAGTGGATATGAAAGATACTCTTTCGCATTAACACCAATCCTACTGGCATCATCTCTCCATGCTGACGTCTCCCGTGTCCAGCCTGCTGGCAAGCTTCCAGGAGCACTACGACGACTTGTTGTCGTTCCTCACGCGTCGTATGCAAGACCGACAGCGCGCCGCCGACGTTGCGCAGGAAACATACCTGCGCTTGGTGCGTATCGAGGCACAGGCCATCGCGGTCGCGCACCCACGCAGTTTCATCTTCCGGGTCGCCGGCAACCTGGCCATCGACGCGCTGCGGCACGAGCGACGCCGAGCGTCGAATCATGAACCGGAGGAGGGTAGGGGCGAAATCCCGTGTCCCTCGCCCGCCCCGGAAGCTACGCTGTTAGCTCGCGAGCGCCTGCAAATCTTGGATGACGCCTTGCTGCAGTTACCGAGCAACGCCCGTCAGGCCCTGCTGCTGAACCGGGTCGAGGGCCTGACTCAGGCGCAGATCGCTCAGCGGTTGGGCGTTTCCCCGAGCATGGTGGCAAAATACATCGGCCAGGCCCTGCGCCACTGTCGTGACTGGCTCGAGCAAAACCATGACTGAGCGGCCTGCGATGACCCCGCGACCTCCCCACAACGACCTCTGCGACGATGCCCTCGACTGGCAGGTCGTGCTCCACTCCGGTAATGCCGGTGCCGATGACCATGAGCGTTACCAGCGCTGGTGTGCGTCCAGTCCGGCCCATGCGCGTGCCGCTCGTGAGGCCGAGGCGCTGTGGGGCGATCTCGGGCAGACCCAGGCTGCACGGACGTTGCACGCCAAGCCGCTATCGCGTTCTCGGCGGCGCTGGCCACGCGCACTGGCCGCATCGATAGTGATGGTCGCCATCGCTTGCACCGGATGGCAGCAAGCGCCGATGTGGTTTTCTGACTATCACACCGCAATGAACCAGCGTCAGACTTTCACTCTGGCCGACGGCACACGTGTCACTCTGAACGGCAATAGCGCATTGTCGGTGTCATTCAGCGATACACGGCGTGAGGTCGTGCTGCAGGCAGGTGAAGCATTGTTCGATACCGCCAGCGATCCGCGTCCGTTCGTGGTCGATGCCGGAGGCGAACCGGTCGAGGGCCGCCATGCCTTGTTCAGCGTGAGACGCCAGGCGTCCGGCGCTGAAGTGGTGTTGACCCGGGGCGAAGCGCAACTCGGTGGGCGACAGCTTTCACTCACCCCTGATGCCGAGGCCCGGACCGCCTGGCGGCGCGGCAAGCTGATCTTCAATGGCAAGCCGCTTGGCCAGGTACTCGCCGAACTGGAGCGATACCGTCATGGGCGTATCATCATTTCCGATGCCCGCCTGGCAGACCTCGAAGTGAGCGGGGTGTTCGATCTTGACCAGCCGGACGCCTTGCTTCGTACCCTGGAGCAGCGCTACGGTTTGACAGTGACCTACCTGCCGCTTCTGGCAGTGGTGCGTTGATCGAGAAGATAATCGAAATATTTTTCATTTCCTGCTGCAAGTTTCCGCTGGCCAGATCGTCGTAGGGGGACTGATCCGTACACTCCCCTCGACTCGCCTGGAAGCTCACTTGTGAAGGCCACGCTCAATTCCCTGAACCGCTGCGGCGGTGGTTTCAAATATGTCCTGGCATCCTGCAGCGCCGTGCTGTCGCTGGCAGGCCCGCTGCCGCTGCTGGCGGCCGAGTCCCTCGACAGTGCCCAGGTGCAGTCACGCCAAGTTCGGCTCGATCTGCCCGCGCAACCGCTGGATCGCTCACTGACCGCCTTTGCCGACCAGGCGGGTCTGCATGTGCTCTACACCACGGCCGATGTCGCTGGTTTGGACGGACCACCTCTGCAGGGTAGCTACACCATCAACCAAGCTTTCCAGGTGCTGCTGGCCAGTACGGGTATCGACTGGCAGTTCAACGATGCCCGCACCGTAACACTGCGCAGGGCCGACGTAGCGCCGCAGAGCATCAACCTCAAGCCCATCGAGGTGAGTGTCGCCTCGCGCACCAGCACTGCGATCAGTGAAATCCCCGGTACTGTCTGGGTGGTGGATCAACAGCAACTGCGCGAGCAGATCGACAGCGGCGTGAGCCTCAAGGAGGCGATTGGCAAGCTCGTCCCTGGCCTGGACTTGGCGCCGGAAGGCCGCACCAATTACGGCCAGAACATGCGTGGGCGCAATGTGCTGGTGATGATCGACGGTGTCAGTCAGAACAGCTCGCGTGGTCTTTCGCGTCAGTTCGACAGCATTTCGCCATTCAACGTCGAGCGCGTCGAGGTGCTTTCCGGCGCCAGCGCCCTCTATGGCGGCGGTGCCACCGGTGGAATCATCAATATCGTGACCAAGAAGGGGGAGCCGGGGCCGACGCGTTTCGAGACGCAAATCGGTGCCAGCAGCGGTTTCAACAACAGCGACGACCTGGCGACCCGCATCGCTCAGTCGATCAGTGGCGGTAACGAGTGGATCAGCGCCCGTCTGGGTATCTCCGATGAGCAGAACCAGGCCTTCTATGACGGCGCGGGCAAGCAGATCTTCATCGACAACACGCAGACCGATCTGCAGTACAACCGCACCCTCGACCTACTGGGCACACTCGGCCTGCAACTGAACGACGAACAGAGCCTGGAGTTTCTTGCCCAGTACTACGACTCCGGTAACACGGGCAGCACGGGCATTTTCTTCCCCAACCTCAAGCACAACGCGCCGTCGGATCTGGAAGACGCGCAATTGCGCGGTGGCTATTCCTCCGACTTGCAACCGCGTACCCAGCGCCTGCTGCTCAACGCCAACTATCACCATAGCGACGTGCTTGGCCAGGACTTCTACCTGCAGGCCTCGTATCGCAAGGAAAACGACAACTTCTACCCGTTCCCGTATTACAACGCCGGCTCGCCGCGTGGATCGCGCGGCGTGTACTTCGCAGCCTCGCAGCAGAATTTCGAGGTCAGCAGCCTCAAGGCGCTGTTCTCCAAGCAATGGGATCGCTTGAAGCTGACCTACGGCGTCGATATCGATCGCGAGCGCTTCAGCGCCGAGCAGACCACCTTCGATGCGCTAACTTCATCGAACAGCGGCGGTCTCGACCTGGACAAGGCCAGCAAGGCGGCGCGCTATCCCAGTTATCGGGTCGACGGTGTCTCGCTCTATGCCCAGGCCGATTGGCGCCTCACCGATAACCTCACGCTATCCGGCGGCGCTCGGCGTCAGCATATGGACGTGGACGTGGGGGACTTCAAACGAGTGCCGGGCGGTAGCAACGACTATCAGGTCAATCTGTACAACCTGGGCGCGATCTACGATTTCAAGAACGGTCACCAGATCTGGACCAATTACGGCGAAGGGTTCGATCTGCCAGACCCGGCCAAGTACTACGGCAAGCCAGGGCTGTCCGTGGCCGACAACCCTCTGGCTGGCATCAAGAGTCGCCAGGTCGAGATGGGCTGGCGCTACAGCGATCTGCAATGGGATGCCCAGGCGGCGCTGTATTACATCTGGTCGGACAAGATCATCAACGTCGACCAGCAGACCTTGACCATCAATGTCGATGAGCAGAAAAGTCGCGACTTCGGCTTCGAAGGTGCCTTGACCCGGCACTTCGACAGCGGCTGGGAGGTTGGCGGCACCTTGCACCTGGTACGTTCGGAGGAGGAGGCGGCCAACGGCGGCTGGAACAAGCGTGATGCGCGTTACGCCTCGCTCTCCAAGTCTACGGCGTTCGTCGGCTGGAAGGGCGATGGGCGCAGCGCGCGTCTGCAGGCCAACAGGGCCTTCACGCTCAAGGACGATGCCGACCATCAGATCAACGGCTACACCACCTTCGATTTGCTGGGTAGCCAGGAAACCGGCTTCGGGACCTTCAGTGCGGGTATCCAGAACCTGTTCGACAAGCAATACAGCACGGTATGGGGCCAACGGGCGACGCTGTTCTATTCGCCGACCTACGGCCCTGCCTACTTGTACGATTACCAAGGCAGGGGTCGTACTTACAGCCTGACCTGGAGTCTGGCGTACTGACCGGCTGCACGCGTCTGGTCAAGGCAGGGGGCTCGCAGTGCCCACCTGCCTAGCTGAAACATCGCGAATCAACTCAATACGGCTTCATGCTTTTTTGGCGAACCTGTCGAGACTTAGGCTATCCAACGCTTGGTCACGAATTTTCGTACCGGAGGTGAAGCATGAATACCACACTGCCGCTCTTGGCTATCAGCCTGCTCCTGTGCCTGCCGGTACAGGCTGCCCCAGTGCAGCTCCCCCTGCTGGCCGCCAGTGACTCGAACAACCCTTACAACAGTCCGATCCAGCGCGCCAACCCCAACAGTCGCCAGGGCAGCGTGCCGGATACGCCCCCGGTACGGGGGCCCTCGACGGCACCTGTTGAACGTCCCCCGACGCTGGAAAACCGCGGCATCGGCAATGGCGACAACCTGCGTCGTCAGCAGCAGACACCGAACCTGGAGCCCCGTCGGCCTCCACGCGACTCGCAACGCACGCCTTGAATCCCCCTGGAAGGAATCCCCTATGACCCCACGTACCTGGATGACCACACTGGCGGCTGCTGTACTGTTTCCATTGCTGGCGCAGGCCGCTGCCGAACAGCGCTTGCCCAGTGAAGAAGGCGAGTTGACGGTCAGCACTGTCGCCGACGGCCTCAACCACCCTTGGGCGCTGGCCTTCCTGCCTGGTGGCAAGGACATGCTGATCACCGAGCAGCCAGGCAATCTGCGCATCGTCAATGCCGAAGGCAAGGTCGGCCCACCGTTGTCGGGCGTGCCGAAGGTCTGGGCGCAAGGGCAGGGCGGCTTGTTGGATGTGGCCCTCTCACCTGAGTTCGCCAAAGACCGGACGGTGTACCTGTCCTATGCCGAGGAGGGCGCGGACGGCAAGGCCGGTACGGCAGTTGGTCGGGGGCAGTTGTCCCAGGATCGATCGCGTCTGGAGAACTTCAACGTGATTTTCCGCCAGCAACCGAAGCTCTCGGTGGGTAATCACTTCGGTTCCCGGTTGGTGTTCGACCGTGACGGCTACTTGTTCATCGCCCTGGGCGAGAACAATCAGCGTTCCACTGCCCAGGACCTGGACAAGCTGCAAGGCAAATTGGTGCGAATCCTGCCCAATGGCGAAGTACCCAAGGACAACCCCTTCGTTGGTCAGAAAAATGTGCGGCCGGAAATCTGGTCGTTCGGCCACCGCAACCAGCAGGGCGCGGCGCTCAATCCTTGGACGGGCCAGCTCTGGACACATGAGCATGGGCCGCGCGGTGGCGACGAAATCAATATTCCTCAGCCGGGCAAGAACTATGGCTGGCCGATTGCCACCCACGGCATCGATTATTCCCTGTTGCCGATTCCCGAGGCCAAGGGCAAGCATGTCGATGGCATGGAAGACCCACACCACGTCTGGGAGAAGTCACCCGGCATCAGTGGTATGGCCTTCTACGACAGCCCCACTTTCAAGGCCTGGGATCACAATCTGTTCATAGGGGCCTTGGCCACTGAGGAGTTGATCCGTCTCCAGCTCGACGGCGACAACGTGGTCCACGAAGAGCGTTTGCTTGGCGAGCTCAAGGCGCGAATTCGTGACGTGCGGGTTGGCCCTGATGGCTATCTCTATGTGCTGACCGATGCGCAGGATGGCGCGCTACTCAAGGTGGGCTTGAGCAAGGATTGATCGGCGGCCCCACGCCAACGCTGCTTGCACTATCATGGCGGCTTTGCCCAGGCATGCCGCCATGACGCCCGCTGCTCTCTACCTCCAAGCTCTGCAACGCGAGGGTTTCGTCGCCGATGCCGCGCAGGCCTCGGCGGTCAGCGCCCTTGAGCGCTGTTTCGAGGCCGTCCAGCAAGGACGTGCCGTCAAAGGCGTCTATCTATGGGGGCCGGTGGGGCGTGGCAAGACCTGGCTCATGGACCTGTTCCATCGCTGCCTTGAAGTGCCGTCGCGGCGTCAGCATTTCCATCACTTCATGGCCTGGGTGCACCAGCGCCTGTTCCAGCTCGTGGGCACCGCCGATCCTCTACAGGCCCTGGCTCAGGCGTTGGCGCAGGACATCCGTGTGTTGTGCTTCGACGAGCTGTTCGTCACCGATATCGGTGATGCGATCATCCTCGGACGCCTGTTCCAGGCGCTATTTGAACAAGGTGTCGTGTTGGTCGCGACCTCTAATCAACCGCCTGACCAGCTCTATGCCGATGGCTTCAACCGCGAACGCTTCCTGCCGGCGATTGCGGCGATCGAGCAGCATATGCAGCGGGTGGCGGTAGCTGGCGATCAGGACCATCGGCTGCATCCCGGCGCGCAGTTGCAGCGTTACTGGGTGAGCGAGGCAGGCACCGCCTCTGCGTTGGCGGCCGTGTTCTGTCAACTGAGCGCTGGCGAAACGGCTACTGAGCTAGCGCTGCAGATCGGCACACGGCACGTCACGGTCATTCGTCGCAGTGAGCGGGTGATCTGGTGCGACTTCACGCACTTGTGCGACCAAGCGTTAGCGGCGACGGACTTCATGGCCTTGTGCGATCGCTATAGCGCGATTCTGGTCAGCGCCGTGCCCGCACTGGGTGGCCAACAGCGCGCCGGGCGTATTGCCCGTGGGACGGAAGATGCCGCGCAGCGCGTGATCGCTGGCGACCGCGAGCTGCCGGCGCTGTCACCGCGTGATGACAGTGTGCGGCGCTTCATCGCACTGGTCGACGAATGTTACGACCGGCGAATCGCCTTGTACCTGGAGGCTGCCGTGCCGCTCGAGGCGCTGTATACCGAAGGTTACCTGTCATTCGCCTTCCGCCGAACATTGAGTCGCTTGCAGGAAATGCAGTTGCAGCGCTTCGCCTGAGGACCTATCGCAGCCAGTCGATCAGCGCGTCGTGAAAGCGCCCGGGCGCCTCGATTTGCGGCGCGTGACCCAAGCCTTTGAAGGTCACCAGTTTGCCTTGGGGTATCAGTTTTTCCACCTGAGGGCCCAGTACCGCATAGTGGCCCAATTTGGCTTTGATCTCGGGCGGTGCGATGTCGCTGCCGATGGCAGTGGTGTCCTGGTCGCCGATCATCAGCAGCGTCGGCATCTGCAGGTTCTTGAACTCGTAGACCACCGGCTGCGTGAAAATCATGTCGTAGATCAGCGCAGAGTTCCACGCCACCGCTTCATGTCCTGGTCCTTGGTTCAGGCCCACCAACATATCTACCCAGCGCTCGTATTCGGGCTTCCAGCGCCCGGCGTAGTAGGTGGTGCGTTCATAATTGCGCACGCCCTCGGCATTGAGCTTGAGCTCGCGTTCGTACCATTGATCCACCGTGCGGTAAGGCGCACCCAGGGCTTTCCAGTCTTCCAGGCCGATGGGGTTGACCATGGCCAGGCGCTCGACCTGCTGTGGGTACATCAGGGCATAGCGGGTGGCTAGCATCCCCCCCGTCGAGTGGCCCACCAGGCTGATCTTGTCGATCCCCAAGCGTTCGAGCAGCGCATGGGTGTTATCCGCCAGTTGTTGGAAGCTGTACTGGTAGTACGCCGGCTTGCTGGAGGTGCAGAAACCGATTTGGTCGGGAACGATGACCCGATAGCCCGCCTTGCTCAAAGCGTCGATCGAGGACTCCCAGGTGGCGGCGCAGAAATTCTTGCCATGCATCAGTACCACGCTGCGACCATTGGCACGACCTCGGGCGGGTACATCCATGTAGCCCATCTGCACGGTCTGGCCTTGTGAGCTGAAGTTGAAATGTTGCAATGGATGAGGGTAGGCGAAGCCTTCGAGCTGCTTGCCGTAGGTGACGGATTCAGCGGCGAGGGCCGGAGCGCCGGCCAGGCATGCCAAGGTCAATGCGGTTATGCGCAGCATGGCGAAGACTCCGAGTTCGGTCATGTAGGAAGCGGCGACTGTAGCAGTCGGTTGACCTGCGCAGCGGACAAAGGTGTCACCCGGTGTGAAACCAGCCCAGGGTAATCAGTATCAGAACCCAGTAGCGACCAGCCTTGGCCAGGGTCACCAATAACACAAAGCGCCAGAGCGGCTCGCGAAGGATTCCCGCGACCAGCGTCAGTGGATCGCCGATCACCGGCACCCAGCTCAGTAAAAGCGACCACTGTCCCCAGCGCTGGTAGTGGCATTGTGCGCGTTGCAACTGAGTGGCGCTGAACGGGAACCAGCGTCGATCACGCAGGCGTTCGATTGCCCGGCCCAGCAGCCAATTGACCACCGAGCCGAGCACATTGCCGAAGGTGGCCACCAGCAGCAGGAGCAGCCAGGCGTCAGGATCGCGCAGCAGCAAGCCGACCAGTACGGCCTCGGACTGCAGCGGCAGCAGCGTGGCAGCACCGAAGGCGCTGAGAAACAGGGCCCCTAAACCGATCATCAGTACTCGGCGACCACGGTGTCCCGACCCTCGCGCGTGAGGCCGATCACCTGGTAAGCGTCTTTACGCGCCCCCGTCTCCATCCCCGGGGAGCCGATCGGCATTCCCGGCACTGCCACACCCACCAGATCGTCTCGCTGAGCCAGCAGGCGGACCTGCTCGGCGGGCACATGGCCCTCGACGAATTTGCCGTCGATCACTGCGGTATGGCACGAGGCGAGTCTGGGTGCGACGCCCAGGCGCTGTTTCACCGCGCTCATGTTCGGCTCGACATGGTCATTGACCGTGAAACCGTTGTCGCGCAGGTGGACGATCCACTGCTTGCAGCAACCGCAGTTCGGGTCGCGGTAGACATCGACGACCTCGGAGGCCTGGGCCAGGCCGCCGCAGGCCAGCAGTACGAACGCCAATAGGTGCTTGTTCAGCATGAAACACTCCTCGATCAATGCGCCTGCATTGCGCGCGCCAGCGTCACGTAACGGTCGAGCATGCAGCGCCTTGTCTGACCTTAGCCTGAAGCGCAGATGACAGTTTTGTCAGGCGTGTTCTTGTGCTTCGCCCAAGTCGCGCATCAGCAGTCCGAATTCCAGCGGCACCTGCTCGGGCACCGGCAGGTACACCACATGCCCGTCCCCTGGGGCGACATCGATGGCATTGCCCTGGCGATCGCTCAGACGATCGAGGTCGAAATGATAGTTGCCGCGAGGGGTCATGAGCTCGAGCGTGTCGCCCACTGTGAAACGGTTCTTGACCTTGACCTCAGCCAGTCCGTCGACGCGCTGTCCAGTCAACTCACCGACAAACTGCTGGCGTTCTGAAACCGAATGGCCGCGTTGATAGTTCTGATATTCATCGTGCACGTGTCGGCGCAAGAACCCTTCGGTGTAGCCGCGCTGGGCGAGCGATTCGAGATCGTCCATCAAACCGCGGTCGAATGGCCGTCCGTCCGCCGCATCGTCGATGGCCTTTCGGTAAGCCTGAACGGCACGCGCGCAGTAGAAATGCGATTTGGTGCGGCCCTCGATCTTCAGCGAGTGCACGCCCATCTGCGTCAGGCGTTCGACGTGCTGAACGGCGCGCAGGTCCTTGGCGTTCATGATGTAGGTACCGTGCTCGTCCTCGAATGCCGGCATCTGCTCATCTGGCCGGTTGTGTTCCTGGAGCAGGAAGACTTGATCGCTGGGCGCGCCAACGCCCAGCGTAGGCTCGACCGTACGCACGATCTCGCCGGTGACGTTTTCGCAGGCTTCGGTGGCCTGGTACTTCCAGCGGCACGCATTGGTACACGTGCCTTGGTTGGCGTCGCGCTTGTTCAGGTAGCCCGACAACAGGCAGCGACCGGAGTAAGCCATGCACAGCGCACCATGCACGAAGACTTCCAGCTCCATGTCAGGCACCTGCCGCCGTATTTCCTCGATCTCCTCCAGCGACAGCTCGCGCGACAGAATCACCCGACTCAGCCCCATTTG
Organism: Pseudomonas sp. RAC1; assembly: GCF_030658255.1. NCBI lineage: Bacteria > Pseudomonadati > Pseudomonadota > Gammaproteobacteria > Pseudomonadales > Pseudomonadaceae > Pseudomonas > Pseudomonas sp. RAC1. The sequence continues at coordinate 50,416 of NZ_JAUTXS020000011.1, read as the reverse complement.
CTGCCAGAACACGACACTGGCCCAGTTCACCGTATTGGCTTGCACCGAAAGGTGCACCGGCATCTGCGGGAAGTGTTCACGCACCAGCATGATCAGGCCGGGATCGGACATGATCAGCGCGTCGGGTGCCATCTGGATCACCGGCTCGAGATCCTTGAGGAAGGTTTTGAGCTTGGCATTGTGCGGCGCGATGTTGACCACCACGTAGAACCGCTTGCCCAGGGCATGCGCTTCCTGGATGCCCACGGCCAGGTTGGCATGATCGAATTCGTTGTTGCGCACCCGCAGGCTGTAGCGCGGCTGGCCGGCATAGACCGCGTCTGCACCGTAGGCGAAGGCATAGCGCAACGTCTTGAGCGAGCCGGCAGGGGCGAGCAATTCAGGCTTGGCAAGAGAGTTCATGGACGCACCGGGGCAAAAGGCGCGAATGCTAGCGATAGGGCGCCCGTGGTGTGTTGATCTGAATCAAGCGCCTGATGGCACTTTTGCCTGCGCGCTGCGCACTAAGGTCCAGGACAACCGAGGAATCCCCATGAATCAAACCGCTCTACAAAATCGGGCACTGGCCGTCTTGCTGGCGCTGGTGACCATCGCCTTCGTGTGGATTCTGTTGCCTTACTATGGCGCCATCTTCTGGGGCGTGATCCTCGGCATTCTGTTTGCGCCCCTGCAGCGCAATCTGCTTATTCGCTTCAACCGTCGGCGTAATCTGGCCGCGTGCGCGACGCTTGCCACCTGTTTGCTGATCGCGGTTCTGCCCGTTATCGTCATCAGCGCCTTGTTGGTGCAGGAGGGCGCGACGCTGTACCAGCGCATCGAAAGTGGCCAGTTGGACATCGCCGGTTACGTCGAGCGCGGTCGCGACATGCTGCCGCACTTCGCGCAGAATGGGCTGGATCGCCTGGGTGTCGGCAACCTCGACGGTCTGCGCGAGAAGATCACCCAATGGGCGACCCAGGGCAGCCGGTTCCTCGCCAGCCAGGCCTTCAGCTTTGGTCAGGGCACCTTCGATTTCCTGGTCAGCTTCGGCATCATGCTCTACCTGCTGTTCTTCTTCCTGCGCGAGGGGCCGGAGTTGGCGCGCAAGGTGCGTCAGGCTGTACCTCTGCCCGAGCAGCAGAAGCGCCGCCTGCAACTGAAGTTCAACCGTGTAGTGCGTGCGACCGTCAAAGGCAACCTGCTGGTGGCGATCACTCAGGGCGCCCTGGGTGGTTTCATCTTCTGGGCGCTGGACATTCCCAGTGCGCTGGTCTGGGCGGTGTTGATGGCATTCCTTTCGCTGCTGCCTGCGGTGGGGGCTGGCATTGTCTGGGGGCCGGTTGCGGTGTACTTCCTGCTCACGGGCGCCATCTGGCAAGGGGTCGTACTGGCCGCATTCGGCACGCTGGTCATTGGGCTGGTGGACAACGTGCTGCGGCCGATCCTGGTGGGCAAGGACACCCGTATGCCTGACTACCTGATCCTGGTATCGACCCTCGGTGGGCTGGCGGTATTCGGGCTCAATGGTTTCGTGATCGGGCCACTGATCGCTGCCCTGTTCATCGCCAGTTGGACCATCTTCACCGAGACCACGCCACAGGTACAGTTGCCGTCGTGAGCCGAATCAGGACCGTTCCAGCGTAAAGAGCTGGAACAGCGCCTGGGTATGGGGGCATCGGGCGAGGGCGCCTGTCATGTTCAGACCCAGGCGCCTGGCTTCGGCTTTCATGGGAATCAGCACGGGCGTATGTCCGAACACAATCACCAGCCCGCCGTACCGAACCAGTGGAATCAGGCGTTCGAACAAGTGCACAGCTTCATGCTGGCGCATGACTTCGGCATTGAGAAAACGCAGGACCAGGACATCGCATCGCCCGGGTGCAATTGCCGGGGTGATTGCATCGGTCAGTGCGAAGCGCAGATTAGGATGCACGTGCTGGACGCGTGCATGGTCGATCATGGCAGCCGAGATATCGCTTCCCAGACACTGCACGTGCGGCAAGCCTGCCGCGAGACTGGCGATGAACGTGCCGGTCGAGCACGCCGGATCGTAGACCACTGCCCCCGGTGCAAGGCGCTTCGACAGTAACCCGAGGCAGTGCTGCCGGAAATGTGTCTCCTGGGGATCCAGGTGGCGAGCCAGCCGTCGCGTGTCATCCCAGAACGACAAGGGTGCCACCTGCTCATTGCCGTGTTCGTCGAGCACAGGGAAGGGGAAGTGGACCGTTGCGTCGGGACTGCATGAGGCCTCGCTGAAGAGACGGAGCTTTTCTTCCAGACTCAGGGCGGTGTAGTGCAGGCGTAGGCAATGGTGGGTGTGTCTGGCCTTGAGTAAGGGGCCTAACAGCATCCTTGGGCTGAGGAGGCTACCCAGCGCGCCTGTTTCGTCCAACAGCTTGCGACCGAGGTAGTTGACGCCCTTCAGCTGAAGCACGAACAGGTTATTCAGGCCGTGCCCCATAGGCTCTTCGAAGAATGCTACGGTGCCTGGCTCGTGAGTGAAGGCCGGTAGGTGACGAGCTATCCAGCATTCGCGTTCGGCGTAGTGCTTTTGCATGACGGGACTCACCGTGTTCGGTTTTGTAGAGAACGGCCTCTGGGGCCGGGACAGACCACATTTCCGCTGCACACGAGGTGAAAACGCTCAAGGCCGGGAATGGCCACGTTGACCAGGCTTATGCCGTTCTGGCCTCGAAAGACCTCGCAAACCCCGGCGTGTTGGCCATGCCTTCGCAGGTCCGCCCACAGCTGTGCTACCTGCTCACGGACCGTCGTGAATGGGGGCGCTGGAGGTAGCGGCACGACTTCGCCGGCTGCTTGATGCACTGTGCCGAGGTCGAGTTGCAGGCACGCGTGCAAGCGCGGGAACGGGCGTAGCTGTTGCTCAGCCAGCGTCAGCTCGGCTTGGGCCTCTGCAACCTGGCTGTTGAGCTGGACCTGAACCAGCTCTGTGACTGCTCGGCGCACTGCATGCCAGGGGTCGAGCGATGCACCGGCACCAAACAAGGCGCCATGCAACGTCGTCTCCGTTGTGATGCGAAGTGCGAGGTAGGTGCGGCTGGCAAATTCGCTGCTGATGTCCAGCACTCGAATCTGCGCGTCAAGGCACTGCTCGGCTTGCCGCCACAGGTGGCCAAGGGCGCAGCTGGGGTCTGGTTTGCTGACCCAGCGCAGCAGCGAGGGCTGCCGATAGAAATAGTGACGTAGAAAAAACAGTGACAGCGCGTCGCGCTCGATGCTTTGGTTCAGCGCGTGTAGCACCGCCTCCAGGTAGGTCGCGCCGATGGCTGCACCGTCGTTACTGCTGTAGCGCCGCAGGCCGCGGTAGTCGAAGGTCTCGCCGGGTAGAGGGTGGTCGGCATGATCAGGCAGGCTGAGGGCAAGCGGATAGTCGAACAGCCATTCCCCGTCCAGATCATGGTAGGCCTGGCACGCTAGCGTTTTATCCGGCTGCTCGGCCAGCCAGGGCTGGAGTATGTCCTGCTGCAGTGCTGGCATGCGCGCCAAACGGCCAGCCACGCTGAGGTGGGTCGCGCGTACGTGGTGCTGCTCGAGGAAGTGTTCCAGCGCTTCGAAGCGTGCGCCAACCCGCGCCTCTGCCTCAAGACCTTTGCCGCAACCCTGGCTACTGGCGCCGCAGTGACGACTTAGGGTGACGCGTGCCGAGCCCACGTTGGTGCCGCTCCATTGCTCATTGACGCTGAGCGACAACTGCCGCAGTTGCTCGTCTATGCGCTGGCTGGCCAAGGCGAGAGGCAACTCCCGCTCAGCGACTTGTGTGATATCCATGGCGACTCCTGGGGGCAAGGCGGCTGGAGGGCCGCCTTGCAGGCAAGGTTATTCGCCTTTGAGCTCAACCTGCTCATGCTCGGCCAGTTGCAGGGCTTCGCGCTGCTCTGTGGCCTGTTCGACAGGTTGCTCGACGCGCTCGGCGTCCTGCTCGTTCAGCTTGTTGCTCAGACCACGAAAGAGATATCCCATGATGAAACTCCTAGAACAGTGAGTGTCTTTGGCGGTGCCGGATGGCCCGCAGACACAGTGTTCCCCAGTCATGTGCTGTGCTCATAGACGGCAACGGGCGGGGCGGCTGCGTGATGACACCAGGGGTCACAATTGCAGCGCTTGACGACGGTTTTTCAAGCGGACGCGTTTAGTTGGGCAGACATCGCCCGTTTCAAGGGCCTGTGCCGGTCGTTAACGGATAATCAGCGGAAAGATCTTTCATTCGATGTTCGTAGGGCTCTTCCGTATAAGCCGTCGAAATTGGAAACTTTGCCGTTGTTCATACAGCCTTTGAGGCCTGTTCCCAGCAATCAACGGCTGCATGAAGTGTTGGCAAGTGTCCGCTTCTTATTTCAAGGTGTAAGAAACACCCACGTAAGCGGCCAGCCCCTCGCCTGGCGTCGAGCGCGCCATGTCGCTGCCGCGGTCATCGAAGCCAGGTGTCACGGTGGCGGCGTAGCGCTGTCCGGTGAGGTTGCGCAGGTCGAGCCAGGTCTGCCAATCGCGTTTGGGCGAGTCCCACCCCAGCCGCGCGCCGAGCAGCGCGTAGGCATCGGCGTGGTAGCTGTTGGCATAGTCCACCTGTGTTTTGGAGGCGATCTGCGTATTGACGCCGACATTGAAGCCGTTCGGCCAGTCGTAGCGCAGTTCGGCCTGGTAGACGTGCATGGGGATCCCGGGCAGGCGGTTGTCGCCGAAGCGGTCGTCGTCGCGGTAGTGGAAATCGCTGAAGGTGTAGGCCTGACGCAGCGACAACTTACCGGCACCGGGCCGCTGCCAAAGCAGGCTGTCCAGCCCGGCCTCGATCCCCTGATGCACTGTGGCGCTGGCGTTGAACTCTTTGAACGGCTGACCTGGGACGATTTCCACCGCCAGCAGTTCATGGCGGACCTGCGAGTAGTACCAGGCCAGCTCCCAGTGCCCCAGCGCGGCATCGCCGCGCGCGCCGAGCTCGAGGGTGGTGGCGGTCTGATTCTGCAGCTTGATTGGCTGAGTCGCTACCGTCGAACTCCAGATCAGCGACCAGGGGTGCGGTGGCTCTACCGAGCGGCTGAGGTTGGCGTAGACCTGGGTCTGTGGATCGATGTCGTAGCGCAGGCCCACGCGTGGCGCGTAGTCCCAGTCGTGTTGGCTGACCTTGCCGCCATTGGCCGGGTAGCTGACCGCGCTCTCCCGGCGGGTGTAGATCATCACCAGACCGGTGGTCAGCCACAGGTCGGGCAGCAGTTCCAGGTCGTTGCCTGCATGCAGGACGGTATCCGAGCCTTGGTAGCTGAAATCGCGGCTGCGTGGGCCGAAGACATCGCCGTTACGCACGAACTGCGACGCGCCGCTGTTGGGCAGATGCTTGGTGGTGCGCCAGCCGACGGTGGTTTTGCTGTCGAGGCCGAACAGTGTGTCGCGGCGCATGTAGTTGAGCGTACCGCTGACGTCGGTGTAGGCCACCTTCAGGCGCATCGGGCCTTCGCGCAGGTCCATGGGATAGTCGTGGTAGACCAGCCCCGCTTCCAGGCGTGAGTCGTCGTCGAGGAAGAAGGTGGTTTTATTGCCGACCCAGGTGCTACCCGGCTGAGGTCGACTGTCGTCGCGTGCCAGATAGCCCGGGTTGGCGGCGCGCGGGTCGTGCTTGATCTGCGCCTTGGTCAGGCGTCCGGCCAGCTGGTTTTCGGTCTCCCGGTAGCGCAGGTAGAAGCGGGTCTGCAGGTTCGGGTTGAAGCGGTAGCCGATATTGGCGGCGATGCCTTTGGCGCTGCCGCTGCTGTGGCGTTGATAGCCATCGTAGTCGGCGTCGGTCAGGGCTACGTAGTAGTCCAGATCGCCCAGCACCTGTCCGGAACTGATGTGCCGGCGCTGATAGCCCCGGCTGCCGACCTCGTAGCGGACCTGCAGAGGCGCGGCATCCTGCCCGGTGTGGGTGACGTAATCGATCGCTCCGCCCAAGGCCAGGGCGCCTCGATCGAAACCGTTGGCCCCGCGCAGGACTTCGGCACGGCTGAGCCACAGCGGCTCGAACAGCTCATAGGGCGTACCGCCTGGCCCTGTGAGCGGCAAGCCGTCGAACATTGTGTAGACCCCAGAGCCGTGGGCGCCCGGTGCGCGATTGATGCCGGAGCCGCGAATCGACAGTTTGATGCCATCGTTGCCGGCCGACTGGGCGAACACGCCCGGTTGATAGGCCAGCACATCCTGGTTGCTGGCCACGCGCCCCTGGTCGACCCTGTCCATGTCCACCAGGTTGCTGGCACCGGGGATCTCGTGCAGGCGTGCGGCGGCATCCTGCAGCTCGGCGTGCTCCTGGTCCTGGATCAGCACCTGGCCCAGCTCGATGGGCTCCGCGGCCTGGGCGGTGGCGCTGACCCACAGGGCCAGCAGGGAAAGGGGAAGCGTCTGACGCATGGGCAAGGGGTTTCCAGAACGAAGGCGGGGTTGTGACGCTGCAACTGGAGGACGAAGCACAGTCGGCGATCTGCAGGGCGCGCCACATGAACCTGCGTGGTAGCCTTGGCCGGTTAAAGCCGTTTCGGACGCCCCATGGCCAACCACAAGATCGAGATCCGCCGTCGCAACATCGAGAAGATTCTCCAGGCCGCCGAGCAGGTATTCGCCGAGCAAGGCTACGGCGTCACGTCCATGGCCGATATCGCCGAGCGTGCCCAGTTGCCGCGCTCGAACCTACACTACTACTTCAATACCAAGGACGAGCTGTACCGCGCGGTGCTGCAGGACTTGCTGGAGGTGTGGAAGCAGGATGCGCTGTGCTTCGAGCGTTTCGACGACCCGCGCGTTGTGCTGACCAGCTACATCCGCGCCAAGATGGGCCACTCGCGTTCGCGTCCGCTGGGTTCGAAAGTCTGGGCCGAAGAAATCCTGCATGGGGCGCCGCTGCTAGGTGACAGCCTGGGCGAGTCGCTGGTGCCGTGGGCACAGCTCAAGCAAGCCAAGATTCGCCGATGGGTGGAGCAGGGGCTCATTCTGCCGGTGGAGCCGTCGGCGTTGCTCTACATGATCTGGGCCTCTACTCAGCATTACGCCGACTTCGGCTATCAGGTGGCGTTGCTCAACGACGGCGAGCCGCTCTCGGATATGGCCTTCGAGCGGTCCGTGCAAACGGTGACTGGCGTGATTCTGCGGGGGATCGGCCTGGAGCCCTAGCGGTGAAGGTCACTGAAGTCGCACCTGCACTGGGCGGCCCGCCCCTGTAACTCGACGGAGCGGGCTCATTTGCAGGGTGAGCGATGTCAGCTCGCTTCACGGTAGGGGTTGCGTGGATCCTGGGTCCAGTTCAAGTACGGTTTGCCGGTGTCCTGGCCGACCATCTCGATGCAGTCCTGCACCGGGCAGGTGATCTGGCACAGGTTGCAGCCGACGCATTCTTCCTCGATCACGCTGTAGGTGTGAGTACCGTCAGCCTGCAGGGTACTGGCGATGGCTTGGTGCGAAGTGTCTTCGCAGGCGATATGACAGCGTCCGCAGCCGATGCAGGCCGACTGATCGATGTGCGCCACCGACTTGTAGTTGATGTCCAGGTACTTCCAGTCGGTGGTGTGGGCCACCGCCTGACCCCGGAAGGCCTCCAAATTGCGGTGTCCCTGCTGGTCCATCCAGCGCGCCAGACCGTCCTGCAAGTCTTCGACGATACGAAAGCCATGCAGCATCGCGGCCGTGCACACCTGCACCGCGCCGCTGCCCAGGGCGATGAACTCGGCGGCGTCTCGCCAGGTGCCGATGCCACCGATACCACAGATGGGCAGGCCACGGGTTTCGGGGTCGCGGGCGATTTCGGCGACCATGTTCAGCGCGATCGGCTTGACCGCCGAACCACAGTAGCCGCCGTGAGTGCTCTGATCGCCGACGATGGGGTGAGCGACCATGCGTTCCAGGTCGACGCTGGTGATCGAATTGATGGTGTTGATCAGCGACACCGCATCCGCGCCCCCGCGATGGGCCGCCCGCGCCGACTGACGAATGTCGGTGATGTTGGGGGTGAGCTTGACGATCACCGGCAGTGAGCAATAGGTCTTGCACCAGCGTGTGACCATCTCCACATACTCCGGCACCTGGCCGACCGCCGCGCCCATGCCGCGCTCGGGCATGCCATGGGGGCAGCCGAAATTCAGCTCGATGCCGTCGGCGCCGGTCGCTTCCACCAGCGGCAGGATGAACTTCCAGCTCTCTTCCTCGCACGGCACCATCAGCGAGACGACCAGCGCACGGTCCGGCCAGTCCTTCTTCACCTGGGTGATCTCACGCAGGTTGACCTCCAGCGAACGGTCGGTGATCAGCTCGATGTTGTTGATGCCCTGCACCAGACGGTTGGCGCCGAAGTGCGCGGAGTAGCGCGACGACACGTTGACTGCAGCGGGGTCTTCGCCAAGGGTCTTCCACACTACGCCGCCCCAACCGGCCTCGAAGGCGCGGATCACGTTGTAGGCTTTGTCGGTGGGCGGCGCGGAGGCCAGCCAGAACGGGTTAGGTGCCTTGATGCCGGCGAATTCGATGGACAAGTCGGCCATTTACGCAGCCTCCACGTTGAGCATGAGTTGGGCATGGATGGCTTCGGCGGCCAGCTTGCCATGTTGCACGGCCTGGACGGTGAGGTCCTGGCCCAGCGCGGTGCAGTCGCCGCCGGCATAGACGCCAGGCAGGCTGGTGCGCATCTGCGCGTCGACGCGAATGCGCTCGCCGTCGCGTGCCAGTTGCGCGGCAATCGGGTCGGCCAGGCCGGCGTGGTCGAACCCTTGGCCGATGGCCTTGAAGATCGCGTCTGCGGCCAACTCGAAAGTCTCGCCGGTGTCGGTCAGACGGCCTTCGACCAACGCGGTGCGAACGAAACGCATGCCCCGGACCCGGCCCTGTTCGTCGAGCAGCACGGCCTCGGGACGCGCCCAGGTGTGCAGTCGTACTTGGTCGGCCTTGGCAATGGCCTGTTCGTGGTCGGTGGCCCCCATGTCGGCGACGCCGCGGCGGTATACCAGGTTGACGTCGCGCGCGCCCAGCCGGCTCATCTGTACGGCCATGTCGATGGCGGTGTTGCCGGCGCCGATCACCAGACAGCGCTCGGCCAGAGGCAGTTGGCTGAGATCGTCGGTCTGACGCAGTTCACGAATGTAGTCGGTGGCGGCGAGCATGCCCGGCGCATCTTCATCGGCCAGGCCAAGTTCGCGCACGGCGTTCAGGCCGAGGCCGAGGAATACCGCGTCGTATTGCTCGCGTAATTCGCCCAGGTTCAGGTTGTCCCCGAGACGCTGCCCGTGGCGGATTTCTATGCCGCCTACGCCAAGCAGAAACTGCACTTCGCGCTGGGCGTAGTCATCGACCAGCTTGTAGCGGGCGATGCCGTACTCATTCAGCCCACCGGCTTTTTCGCGGGCCTCGAACACCACGACCTCATGCCCGTGCAGCGCCAGACGATGCGCGCAGGACAGTCCTGCAGGACCGGCGCCGACCACGGCGATGCGTTTGCCGGTGGCCGGCGAGCGCTGGAACGGGTGGGCGGCGAAGTGGGCGTTGTCCAGCGCATAGCGTTGCAACTGGCCGATCAACACGGGCGCGCATTCCTGGGCGTTGTTGCGCACGCAGGCCTGCTGACACAGGATTTCCGTAGGGCAAACCCGCGCGCAACTGCCGCCGAGAATGTTGGCCGAGAGAATTCGCTCGGCGGCGCCCTGGAGGTTGTCGTCGCTGATGCGGTGGATGAACGACGGAATGTCGATCTCGCTCGGGCAAGCGTTGACGCACGGTGCGTCGTAGCAGTACAGGCAGCGCGCGCTTTCCACGGCGGCCTGGCGCGCAGTCAGGGGCGGGGCGAGGTCGCTGAAGGCGGTGTCGAGCTGGTCGGCGCCGGCGCTGGGACGTGGTAGGTGGTTCAGGGTGTCGATCACGGTTGTAGCCTCTCTCTTTTTTTATGGGTACAGGCGGCGGTTACTCGCCCGTCCGTTCAGGGGATGGCAGTCAACAGGTGTTTCTGAGTCGTTATTGTCGGACGCTGCAGGTCAGTCCTGCGGCTTCAGCGCTGAACCGGCGTCGGCCGCCGTTGTTCGGCTCGCCGACCCAGTACCTCGTACACCGAGGGGTAGGCCGGTCGTTCCACGTAGCGGCCCGCACCTGGTTCGGCGCGCAGATCGCCGTCGGCCCAGAGCACCCGGCCCTGGCTGATGGTGTGGCTGGGGATGCCGCGCACGGTGCGGCCTTCGAAGATGTTGAAGTCGACCTTCTGGTGGTGGGTAGTGGCCGAAATGGTACGGGTGCCCTCAGGATCCCACAGCACCAGGTCGGCGTCGGCGCCGACGCGGATCGCGCCTTTGCGCGGGAACAGGTTGAAAATCTTCGCCGTATTGGTGGAGGTGAGGGCGACGAACTCGTGCACCGACAGACGACCGCTGTTGACCCCGGCATCCCACAACACCGCCATGCGGTCCTCGATACCCGCGGTACCGTTGGGAATGCGACTGAAGTCGTCGCGGCCCATGGCTTTCTGCTCGGCACAGAAGCAGCAGTGGTCGGTGGCGGTGGTATGCAGGTTGCCCGACTGCAAGCCGCGCCACAGTGCTTCCTGATGTTCGCGGGGGCGGAAGGGTGGGCTCATCACGTAGCCGGCGGCTGTGTGCCAATCAGGGTCACGGTAGACGCTGTCGTCGATCAGCAAGTGGCCCGGCAGCACTTCGCCGTACACCGGCTGACCCTTGGCGCGGGCATAGGCGATTTCGTCCAGCGCCTCCTGGCTGGAGATGTGCACCAGGTACAGCGGCGTGCCCAAGGTCTCGGCGATGCGGATCGCGCGGCTGGCCGCTTCGCCCTCCACCTGCGCCGGACGTGACAGCGGGTGCGCCTCGGGGCCGGTGATGCCTTGGGCCAGCAGCTTGTTCTGCAGGTGGAACACCAGTTCACCGTTCTCTGCATGCACGGTCGGCACGGCGCCCAGTTGCAGACAGCGCTCGAAGCTGGCCACCAGGGTGTCATCGGCGGCCATGATGGCGTTCTTGTAGGCCATGAAGTGCTTGAAGCTGTTCACGCCATGCCGAGCGACCAGTTCACCCATTTCTTCGGCGACCTGCTCGCTCCACCAAGTGATCGCGACGTGGAAACCGTAGTCGCTGGCCGACTTTTGCGCCCAGCCGCGCCACGTATGGAAGGCCTCGAGCAGCGATTGCTGCGGGTTGGGGATGACGAAGTCGATGATCGAGGTGGTGCCGCCAGCCAAGCCTGCGGCGGTGCCGCTGAAGAAGTCTTCACTGGCCACGGTGCCCATGAACGGCAATTGCATGTGGGTATGGGGGTCGATGCCGCCGGGCATCAGGTACTGGCCGCTGCCGTCGAGAATCTGGCAACCGCCGGGGGCTTCGAGGTCTTGGCCGACGGCGCGGATCAGACCGTCTGCACACAGGACATCAGCGCGAAAGCTTTCTTCGTGGGTGACCACGGTGGCGCCACGGATCAACAGGGACATGCCGTTTTCCTCGCAGGCTGACCGGTCGTTTCGCCGGTTCTTGAAATTGTGAGTGCCAGCGTTTCGAGGGTGCAGGGCAATCCTGTCACGCATGACAAGATTGGAATCTAGATGCTGATCGTCGTTTGATCAAGAAAATAATTTATAAGCTTATTCGGTTGGTAAAGTATTGAAAAACAACAATAAAAAGAAGAAATCCCCAATCTGGGGCACGTTCTCACCATTTTGACGCACTTGACAAGATCGAAATCTGGTCAAGATTTTCCATGCGAAATCAGCCGTTTGAAACCTGGCAGGTCGGTGCGAACCACACCGAAAAAAACCAGGCTGCACCAGGGTGATACCGGTGCAGGGGCCAGGGCCGGCCCGAGACGAGCGTATCGACAGAACCCGGTAAGCCCGGTGTAGTCGATCAATGCCTTGCAGATCAGTGAATTACCTCCAGTTGGCAGTGGCCGAGCGTGGTGCCCCGCCTGTTCGGCACGCATCTTGACTGCGGCCCCACCGCCAGGCCGGACCGGAGGTGCAGTACTGGTGATGTGTTTACTCCGGCCATCGAATCAGCCGATGAGCGAATAACTAGAACAATTCTGGAGAAGGCCCCATGCAACAGAGCAGATCGCAGGTGATCGAACATCACGGGCTGTACGAACTGGCAGCCGGTAGCGATGTACTCGACAGCCCCCGTTATAACCACGACATCGCGCCGACCCAGGTGCACCAGCGCACCTGGAACAAATGGCACATCACCGCCCTGTGGGTCGGCATGTCCATCTGTGTCCCGACCTACACCCTGGGTGGGGTGCTGACGGCCTATTTCGGTCTGAGCGTTGGTGAGGCGTTGCTGGCAATCCTGCTGGCCAACCTCATCGTGCTGATTCCGCTGACGCTCAATGCGTTTCCCGGAACCAAGTACGGCATTCCGTTTCCGGTGCTGTTGCGTTCTTCGTTCGGCATCCTCGGCTCCAACGTGCCGTGCCTGATTCGGGCGGTGGTGGCCTGCGGCTGGTTCGGCATCCAGACCTTGTTCGGTGGCCTGGCCATCCACCTGCTGCTTGGCTCGCTGTTCGAGGGCTGGAAGAGCCTGGGCGGCACGGGTGAGGTGATCGGGTTCATGCTGTTCTGGTCGCTGAACCTATGGGTAGTGCTGCGCGGTGCCGAGTCGATCAAGCTGCTCGAAACCCTGGCGGCACCGCTGTTGGTTGCCGTGGGGGTGGGGCTGCTGGTGTGGGCCTTGCCGCACATGTCCATGAGCGAACTGCTGGCCCAGCCGCCGAAGCGTCCGGAGGGCGCTAGCGTGGTGGGGTACTTCTGCGCCGGACTCACCGCCATGGTCGGCTTCTGGGCCACCTTGTCACTGAACATCCCCGACTTCAGCCGCTACGCCCGCAGCCAGAAAGACCAAGTGCTGGGGCAGATCTTCGGCCTGCCGCTGACGATGTTCCTGTTCGCCTCGCTGGGGGTGATCATGACCGCCGCCTCCGCTTCCTTGGTGGGGGAGACGGTGTCCGACCCGGTGACCCTGATCGGCAAGATCCAGAGCCCTGGTTGGGTGGCGGTGGCCATGACCCTGATCGTGCTGGCGACCCTGGCCACCAACACCGCTGCCAACGTGGTGTCGCCCACCAACGACTTTCAGAACATTGCTCCGCGCCTGATCGGTCGCAGCCGCGCGGTCTGGCTCACCGGATTGATCGGCTTGGCGCTGATGGCCCACGAACTGTTCAAGAAACTGGGCTGGATCGTCTCCGATATCAGCTTGGAGACGGTCTATTCCAACTGGCTGCTGGGCTATTCGAGCCTGCTCGGGCCTATCGCCGGCATCATGGTGGTGGACTACTTCCTGGTGCGCCGGCAACGCCTGGACCTGGCCGGACTGTACCGCGATGACGTGTACCCCGCATGGAACCGTGCCGGCTTCCTGGCCTTCGCGGTGCCTGTGGCGCTGACCCTGATGTCGATCGGCAACAGCCGCTTCAGTTGGTTCTACGACTACGGCTGGTTCACCGGGTCGCTGCTCGGTGCCGGCCTGTACTACGCCCTGGGCCGAGTCGCGGTGCGCGGGCCGGCGCCGCTGGTCAAGCCACTGCCTTGAACCCTGAGAACAAGAAAACGCCTGAGGAGACTTGCGATGAAACCGATCGAGCATGTGCTTAATTCCACCGACCGCCATGTCGACAGCGCCCGTTTGTGGCAGTCGCTGATGGACCTTGCACGCCTGGGCGCAACGCCCAAGGGCGGGGTCTGTCGGCTGGCGCTGACCGACCTCGACCGCCAGGCCCGTGACCTGTTCGTGCAGTGGTGCGAAGCCGCCGGCTGCAGCGTCAGCGTCGATGCGGTGGGCAACGTATTCGCCCGGCGTCCCGGGCGTAACCCCGACTTGCCGCCGGTGATGACCGGCAGTCACATCGATACCCAACCCACCGGCGGCAAGTTCGATGGCTGCTTCGGGGTGATGGCGGGCCTGGAGGTCATCCGTACCTTGAACGACTTGGGCGTGGAAACCGAGGCGCCTCTGGAGGTGGTGGTCTGGACCAACGAAGAGGGCTCGCGCTTCGCGCCCTGCATGATGGGTTCGGGGGTCTTCGCCGGCAAGTTCACCCTGCAGGAAACGCTGGCCAAACGCGATGTCGAGGGTGTCAGCGTCGGCGAGGCGTTGCAGGCGATCGGCTACGCCGGATCGCGTGCGGTGCTGGGGCATCCGGTGGGCGCCTACTTCGAGGCGCATATCGAGCAGGGCCCGATTCTGGAAGACGAGCACAAGACCCTCGGTGTGGTGCTCGGCGCCCTGGGGCAGAAGTGGTTCGACCTGAGCCTGCGCGGCGTCGAGGCGCATGCCGGGCCGACGCCGATGCACCTGCGCAAGGATGCATTGGTGGGGGCGGCGGCAGTGGTCGAGGCCGTCAACCGCGCCGCCCTGGGTCACCAGCCGCATGCCTGTGGCACGGTCGGCTGTCTGCAAGCCTACCCAGGCTCGCGCAACGTGATTCCGGGTGAAGTGCGCATGACCTTGGACTTCCGTCATCTGCAGGGCGAGCGGCTGGACGCGATGATCGCCGAGGTGCGCGAAGTCATCGAGCGCACGTGCGAGAAACACGGGCTGAGCTTCGAGCTGACGCCGACCGCCGACTTCCCGGCGCTGTATTTCGACAAGGGCTGTGTCGATGCGGTGCGTGAGTCGGCGAAAAGCCTGGGCCTGTCGCACATGGATATCGTCAGCGGGGCAGGGCACGACGCGATCTTCCTGGCCGAACTCGGCCCGGCGGGGATGATCTTCGTGCCGTGCGAGAACGGCATCAGCCACAACGAGATCGAGAACGCTGCGCCCGAAGATCTGGCAGCCGGTTGCGCCGTGCTGCTGCGGGCGATGCTGGCGGCGTCGCAGGCAATCGCCCTGGGGCGCAAGGCAGCCTGAGGCCTCCCGGAGGATGGGGTCGCCCAGCGACCCCAGAATGACGGTGTGGGCGGCTGGATGAAGATCAGTACATGATCACAAGATCGTCATATTGGCTTACCTATGATCGCGCCATCCTCCACCGCGCGAGGGCCTCACCTTGCCCACACATCATTCATCCTCATCCGACAAGACTCGCTCATTGGCAGGCGCCGCGCACGGTGCCCAGGAAACCGAGCTGCATGGCCTGCTTTGCGGTTTCGTGTTCCGTCCCGGCGAGCCAGGACGCGAGATCGACGCCAATCAGGCCGTGCATCTGATGCAGGAGGACGACGACTCCGAGCATTTTCTCTGGCTGCACCTGAACCTTGCCCACGCCTCGTGCGAACGCTGGATGCGCAGCAACCTGGCGTTGCCGGAGACGTTTTTCGAGACCCTGCGCGAGGGCTCCCGCTCCACGCGCATCGAGCACACCGATGCGGCCTTGCTGGCCGTGGTCAACGACGTGGTGTTCAGCTTTGGGCGGGTGTCCTCCGAGGTGTCGACATTGTGGGCCTGCGCGCGCCGCCGGCTGTTGGTCAGTGCGCGCCTGCATCCGCTGCAGTCGGTGGACACCTTGCGCTCGTCGGTCAAGCGCGGTGAGCGTTTCGACTCGACCGTCGAGTTGCTGATTCACTTGTTGGGCGATCAGGGCGACCTGCTCACCCAGGTGGTGCGTGAAACCACCTTGCATGTGGACCGTATCGAGGATCAGTTGCTGTCCCAGCGCCTGGGTGTCAACCGCGCCGAGCTCAGTACCCTGCGTCGGGCGCTGGTGCGGTTGCAGCGGCTGCTGGCGCTCGAACCCGGCTCATTGCTGCGGCTGCTCAACCGGCCGCCGGAGTGGTTGCGCGAGCAGGACATGCGGCAGTTGCGTGCGGCCACCGAGGAGTTCGCGGTGATCATCAACGACCTCACCGCGCTGGTGGAGCGCATCAAGCTGTTGCAGGAAGAAATCGCCGCCAAGCTGACCGAGGACAACAACCGCACGCTGTTCACTTTGACGGTGGTAACCGTGCTGGCGCTGCCGATCAATATCATCGCCGGCTTCTTCGGTATGAACGTCGGCGGCATTCCGCTGGCCGACGATCCCAATGGATTCTGGGTGCTGGTGGCGCTGGTGTTCACTTTCACGGTGCTGGCCGGGCGCTGGGCATTTCGCAAGCGTGGCGATTACTGACGCCCGGCCACGCGGGTTCAGATCACGCCGCAGGCCATGCGGTCGCCGCCACCGCCCAAGGGCATGGGCATGTCGGCATGGTTGTCGCCGCCAGCATGGACCATCAGGGCCTTGCCTTTGATCTCGGAAATTTTCTTGATGCGCGGGGCCAACACCGGATAGGTGGCGTTGCCATCGGTGGTCACGTACAGCGCCGGCAGATCGCCGAGGTGGCCGTCGCCGTAGGGGCCCAGGTGCTTGCCGGTCTTGGCCGGATCGAAGTGCCCGCCAGCGGCCAGTGCGGCGACCTTCTTGCCATCCTTGACCCCAGCATCGCAACTGCCGTTCTCGTGCACGTGGAAGCCGTGGATGCCAGCGGGCAGCTTGCTCAGTTGAGGCGTGAAGATCAGGCCGTAGGCCGATTCGCTGATGGTCACCTGGCCGATCGGCTGTGGCGCACCGTCAGCGCTGACCAGGTTGATCGGCACCTCCACGGAGGCGGCATGGGCGCCGAGGGAGAGGCTGGCGAGTAGACCGAGGAGCAGCGTGCGTTTCATAGCGTTTTTCTCTTGTGGGTCGTTTGAATGAAGGCCATTGCAAGCTAGGACCGCCGTAACAGCCTAGTCGTTTCCGCGGCCCTATCGCGTAGCACGAAGCCAACGTCGTTCGAACGAGAGAAAACCTGAGGAAGTGGGCTGACAGGCCCGGGGCGGGCGGGCCTGTCAGCAAGTGTTTCAAAGCATGTCGTTCAATGGCTATCCGGCGTAACAGCGCTCTGCTTAGCGGCTGCTGCTTGCGACGCGGGTGTGACGCAAGGTTGGCAAGAGGAAGGCGATGGCCAGTACGCAAGCACCGATCAGCAGCACGAAGCCACCGTCCCAACCGAAGTGATCGACGGTGTAGCCCATCGCTGCGCTGGCGGCGACCGAGCCGCCCAGATAGCCGAACAGGCCGGTGAAGCCGGCGGCGGTGCCGGCGGCTTTCTTCGGCGCCAGTTCCAGCGCTTGCAGGCCGATGAGCATGACCGGGCCGTAGATCAGGAAACCGATGGATACCAGCGCGATCATGTCGACGGTGGGATTGCCCGGTGGATTGAGCCAGTACACCAGGGTGGCCACGGTCACCAGCGCCATGAACACGATACCGGTCAGGCCGCGGTTGCCCCGGAAGATCTTGTCCGACATCCAGCCGCACAGGAGGGTGCCCGGAATGCCTGCCCATTCGTAGAAGAAGTAGGCCCAGGAGGTCTTGTCGACGGTGAAGTGCTTGGCTTCCTTGAGGTAGGTCGGCGCCCAGTCGAGCACGCCGTAGCGCAGCAGGTAGACGAACACGTTGGCCAGGGCGATGTACCAGAGCATCTTGTTGCGCAGCACGTACTTGACGAAGATCTGCTTGGCGCTGAATTCCTGCTCGTGGCTGGCATCGTAGCCTTCGGGGTAATCGTTCTTGTATTCCTCGATCGGCGGCAGGCCCACCGACTGCGGCGTGTCGCGCATGGTGGCAAAGGCGAACACGGCCACCAGCACGGCGACGGCCGCGGGTACGTAGAAGGCCGCATGCCAGTCGTTGGTCCAGCCCAGGCCCAGGATGAACAGTGGACCGATCAGGCCGCCGCCGACGTTGTGCGCCACGTTCCACACCGACACCACACCGCCACGCTCCTTTTGCGACCACCAGTGCACCATGGTGCGGCCACTGGGCGGCCAACCCATGCCTTGGGCCCAGCCGTTGATGAACAGCAGCACGAACATGATGGTCACGCTGGAGGTGGCCCAGTGTGCGAAACCGAACACGAACATCACCGCGGCCGACACCAGCAGGCCGAAGGGCAGGAAATAGCGTGGGTTGGAGCGGTCGGACACCAGCCCCATGAGGAATTTGGAAAGGCCATAGGCGATGGCGATGGCGGAGATCGCCACACCCAGTTGACCACGGGTATAGCCCTGCTCTTCGATCAGGTAGGGCATGGCCAGGGAGAAGTTCTTGCGCAGCAGGTAGTAACCGGCGTAGCCGATGAAGATACCGGCAAAGATCTGCCAGCGCAGGCGGCGGTAAGTACTGTCGACTTGATCGGCGGGCAGTGGCGCCCGGTGTGCGGCAGGGCGGAAGAAGGCAAGCATGGGAAGCTCCAGCGTTGTTGTTTTATCTGCGAAAACGAATATTACATTTTCGTTACAGAAAACAGTACTGCGGCGCTGGCATAACCTGTGGGGCAGGGAGATTTCCTACTGAAGGAGCAGGAGCGGCATGCCGCCGCCCCCGCTGAGGCTCACGGGTTACGGCTGACTCGCCATACGGTGTTGGCCAGATCGTCGGCGATGATCAACGCACCTTTCGGATCGACGGTCACCCCGACTGGGCGTCCTCGGGTCTTGCCGTCTTCGCCACGAAAGCCGGTGGCGAAGTCGATCGGCTCGCCCGCCGGCTTGCCATCGCTGAACGGCACGAAGATCACCTTGTAGCCCACCGGGTTGGGCCGGTTCCAACTGCCGTGTTCGCCGACGAATACGCCATTGGCGAACTGCTCGCCCATGGCCGCCACCGAGAAGTCGACGCCCAGTGCCGCCACATGCGAGCCAAGGCTGTAGTCCGGTTTGATCGCGGCGGCGACCTTCGCTGGGTTCTGCGGCTGGGCGCGGGTGTCCACGTTCTGCCCCCAGTAGCTCCAGGGCCAGCCGTAGAAGGCGCCTTCACGGACCGAGGTGAGGTAGTCCGGCACCAGGTCCGGCCCCAGTTCGTCGCGCTCGTTGACCACTGCCCAGAGTTGACCGGAGTCGGGCTGGATGGTCAGCGCGGTCGGGTTGCGCAGGCCGGTGGCATAGGGCTTGTGCGCGCCGGTCTGGGCGTCGATCTGCCAGACCATCGCCCGATCGACCTCGACCTCCATGCCACGCTCGGTGATGTTGCTGTTCGAGCCA
This sequence comes from Pseudomonas sp. RAC1, assembly GCF_030658255.1. NCBI lineage: Bacteria > Pseudomonadati > Pseudomonadota > Gammaproteobacteria > Pseudomonadales > Pseudomonadaceae > Pseudomonas > Pseudomonas sp. RAC1. The sequence continues at coordinate 31,478 of NZ_JAUTXS020000011.1, read as the reverse complement.
ATGCCCACGTAAAGGTAGCGGCCGTCGGGGCTGATGGTCAGCGCCTTGGTCCAGTGGTGGTTGATCGCCGAGGGCAGTTCGGTGACCGTGGTGGGTGCGCCAGTGGCCTGGGTCTGGCCGTCCTGATAATCGAAACGCACCAGCGCATCCTGATTGGCCACGTACAGCTTGCCGTCGGCATAGGCCAGGCCATAGGGCGCGTTGAGGTTCTCGGCGAACACCGTCTGCACTTCGTAGCGGCCGTCACCGTCGGCGTCGCGCAGCAGCGTGAGGCGATTACCGCCCTTGACCTGGGTGTTGCCCTTGGCCTTGATCTGGCTGGCGATTACGTCCTTGGGCTTGAGCTTGGCCGCATTGCCGCCGCGACCCTCGGCAACCAGGATGTCCCCGTTGGGCAGCACCAGCGTCTGGCGCGGAATCTTCAGGTCGCTGGCGATGGCGGTGATGCTGAAGCCCTGGGGTACGGTGGGCTTCTGCTCGCCCCACTGAGTGGGCTCGGCGATCTTCATGCTGGGCAGCAAGCCACGTTCCGGAGCCGGCAGCTTCGGATCGGGACCGCGTGCCTGGGTGGCATCGCCGTCGCCGCCACAGGCGGTCAGCAGCAGGCTCATGCTCAGAGCGGACAACGTCAGTGGCGTTTTCATGCAGCACCTCCGGAACGCAGGTTGGTCAGGCCGACCCAAGTCGCGATGCACGCCAGCACGCTGACGATCACCGACAGCACCAACCCCGAAGGCATCACCGCCCAGGCGTCCTTGGCGTGTTCGAAGGCGTTGATCAGCCCCAGTACCCAGGTCACCAGCAACAGCAACACGTAGAGCACCGGCCGTCCGGCCTTGCGCTCGGCGCGCACCAGGTTGGCCAGCGCGAACAGGAACGCCAAACCGCAGAACAGCAGGCCGCCGGCGATCAGCCAGGCGGCGAAGTTGCTCCATTGAATCTGCATGCTTTGGTAGTAGGCGATGTCGCTGATCAATGCCCCCAGGAATAACGGCACGGTGCCGGCCAGCAGTGTCGCGTGCAGCGGCCCGGGTCGGCAGCGGTAGGGGTCATGGACGGTCGTGGTCATGGCGGCTCCTTGTCGTTCGGCGGTACTGGCCAGCGCGTTTTGCGCTGGCTGCGCCTAGTCAAGGATCGTCGGGTAAAGGCGTTAGTTCAGCGTAATTTCGCGCTCAAACATTCGCCTCGGGCACCAGGCGCGCGCTGCGGTCGAGGTGATAACGGTGCAGATCCTGCGCCAGAATCAGTTGGCCGTCATAGTGAGCGCGGGCTTCATTGCGGATGTCATCGATGTTCGGGCTGCGCCGTGGATCGCCCTGATAGCGTGCGCTGAAGTGAGTCAATACCAGGTTGCGCACGCCTGCGTCCTGGGCGAATTGCGCAATCGCGGCGGCGCTGCTGTGGCCGAAGCTGGCGCCGGTGCGCTCGATCAGCGCTTGGGTGAAGGTCGCCTCGTGCACCAGCACGTCCGCGTCCTTGGCCACTTCGGCGAGCAACTCGGGGCGGTCGTTGTCGCCGCAGACGATGATCTTGCGCGGGGCGCGGGAGGCACGCAGATAGTCTTGAGGGTCGAGGGTACGGCCTTGGTGCGCTACGGCGATGCCCTGCGCCAGTTGCCCCCACAGCGGGCCGCGCGGGATGTGCTCGGTCTCCAATCGTGCCGTATCCAGGCGCGGTTCCGGGTTGACCTCGGTGAACACATAGCCCCGACTGGGCACCCGGTGCGACAGTTGCACTGCGCTGACCTGCACGCTGGCCGAGCGCCAACCGACGAAATCTTCCACCGCGAGTAGACGCAGCTCGAAGGGCAGGTAGGTGTCGCTCACTGCCAATCCCAGACGCACCCAATCGTGCAACGCGGTCGGCAGGATCACATCGAGCGGTTCGCGGCGCCCGGACATCCCCGCGCTGGCCAGCAGGCCGGGCAGGCCGAAGCAGTGATCGCCATGCACATGGGTGATGAAGATCGCGCGCAGGTCGCGTACCGATAGCGGGGTGTGCAGCAGTTGGTGTTGAGTGGCCTCGCCGCAGTCGACCAGGTACCAGCCGCTACCGGTCGCCTCGATGACAGCCGTGGCACTGACGTTGCGCGCCTTGGTGGGAATGCCGGCGCTGGTGCCGAGGAACAACAGGTCCATGCTGGGTCCTTCCTTGAAGTGTGGGGCTATTCTAGGGGGCGATGGCAGAAGTGCACAGGCGGCGGGAGTCCGGCTTTTGGCACACGTCTCGCCGGGGCGCTGCGCTATAGTCCGGCGCACCATCCTCACCTTCACAGGAGTGCTGTCCGTGACCGAGTACACCGCCTTCAAGGTCGAACTGACCGACCACATCGCCCATGTGCAGATCAACCGCCCGGACAAGGTCAATGCGATGAACGCGGCGTTCTGGGACGAGCTGGTGAGGATCTTCCAGTGGATCGACGACACCGAATCGGTACGGGCAGTGGTCATCAGCGGGGCGGGCAAGCATTTCTCCTCGGGTATCGACTTGATGATGCTGGCCTCGTTGGCCGGCGAGATGGGCCCGGATGTGGGCCGCAATGCGCGCCTGCTGCGTCGCACCATCTTGCGTCTGCAAGCCTCGTTCAATGCCGTCGACCGCTGCCGCAAGCCGGTACTGGCGGCGATCCAGGGGTATTGCATCGGCGGCGCCATCGATCTGGTGTCGGCTTGCGACATGCGCTATTGCAGCGCCGATGCGCAGTTCTCGATCAAGGAAGTGGACATGGGCATGGCGGCCGATGTCGGCACTCTGCAACGTTTGCCGCGTATCATCGGTGACGGCATGATGCGCGAGCTGGCCTACACCGGCCGCATGATCGATGCCCAGGAGGCACTGCGCATCGGCCTGGTGAATCGGGTGTACGAAGAGGCCTCGGCCCTGCTTGAAGCGGTATTCGCCATTGCCCGGGACATAGCCGGAAAATCGCCGCTGGCGGTGACAGGCACCAAGGAGATGATCAGCTACATGCGTGATCACAGCATCGACGATGGCCTGCAGTACATCGCCACCTGGAATGCTGCCATGCTGCAATCGCAGGACTTGCGGGTCGCGGTGGCGGCCCACATGAATAAACAGAAACCGACGTTCGCCGACTGAGCCGTTCGACGTACGTGCCTGAAGGACCATGACCATGTCAGCACGCTGGACTACCGCAGTACTCGACCCGCAGATCGCCGGTGGCTGGGCCGTCGCCCGCAGCCCGGCGGGGTTCTTGGTGGATGACAACGGTGCCTTGTTTCCACGCGACTGGCTCAAGCGCCAAGGGCTGGACGTGCTCTGCGAGCACGGCATCGGCCATTTCGACGGCGAGCCGGTCTTCCTCCTCGAACTGCGCAGCGCCACCGACGTGCCAGGCATGACCTGGCGCGGCCTGCGTCCATTCATGCTCGAAGGCGACCTCGAGACCTACAAGCTGCTTGGCTATGCCGCGCAGATCGGCACCTGGGCCCGCGAGCACCGCTTCTGTGGCAGTTGCGGCCAGCCGATGACGCAGATCCGCTGGGAACGGGCGATGCACTGCCTGGCCTGCGACCTGCGCAGTTATCCGCGCATCTCGCCGAGCATGATCGTGTTGGTGACACGAGGCGACGAGGTGCTGTTGGCGCGCTCGCCGCGTTTCGTCAGCGGGGTATACAGCACCTTGGCCGGATTTGCCGAGCCGGGCGAGTCGGCGGAAGATTGTCTGGTGCGCGAAGTCCGCGAGGAGGTCGCGGTGGAGGTCGGTAACATTCACTATGTGGGCAGCCAGTGCTGGCCGTTCCCGCATTCGATGATGCTGGGGTTCCACGCCGAGTATGCCGGCGGCGAGATCGTCATGCAGCCGGACGAAATCGAAGATGCGCGCTGGTTCAACGTGCATGACCTGCCGCCGCTGCCGGCCAATCGTTCCATCGCGCGCTACTTGATCGACCTGTATGTCGCGCGGCGTTTGGGCTTGCCCGAGCCGACGCTGCCCAACTGAGGCCGCGGCGGCTGTTGCCGTCGCCTTTGAGTCAGGCCTGGCCGAACCAGTGCTGCCAGGCCAGGCGCACGGTCAACGCCAGTACCACGGCGATGAAGACCGGACGGATGAACTTGCTGCCACCGCTGATCGCAGTTCGAGCGCCGAAGAACGCGCCGACCATCACCGCCAGGCCCATGGCCAGGCCGACGATGTAATCCACCTGCCCGGAAACCATGAACACCGTCAGCGCTGCAATGTTGCTGACGAAGTTCATGCTGCGCGCCACACCGCTGGCGCGGACCAGGTCGATGGGGTAGAGCAGTAGCGTGCTCACGGTCCAGAACGCGCCGGTACCAGGGCCGGCGACACCGTCGTAGAACCCCAGGCCGAAGCCTTGTGGGAACTGCCAGGTCCGCTTGATCGGGGCTTCAGCGTCCAGGGGGGCCTTGGGCGTGCCGCCGAACAGCAAGTACAGGCCACAGGCGAAAACGATCACCGGCAGCATCTTGTTCAGCCACTCGGCAGGCATGTAGTGGGCAACCACCGCGCCGATCAATGCACCGACCAGCGTGCCGAGAATCGCCCGACGCCATTGGGCGGGATGGAACAGCTTACGGCGGTAGTAGGTGAAGCTTGCAGTGGCCGAGCCGAAAGTCGAGCTCAGCTTGTTGGTACCCAGCACCAGGTGCGGCGGCATGCCGGCGGTGAGTAGGGCGGGCGTGGTGAGCAGCCCGCCGCCGCCGGCGATGGCATCGATGAAACCGGCGACGAAGGCGACTGCAGTGAGGATCAGCAGGGTGAGCGGTTCTACGGTGAGTTCGAAGGGCATGGGACGGCTTTCAGGCAGCGGGCAAGAGCGCGGCAAAACGTCGCGCGCGAGCGGCCATGGTACTGGCCGAGACGCGCGGTTGCCAGTCAAGGGCGGCGATATCAGGGCTGGCCATTGCGGCCGAACAGTCGGTAGCCTTCCGGTTGACCCAAACGCGTCGCCTCAGCGCGCCAGCTCCTGCGCCACGGCGGAAAACACCGAGCCGGTCATTCGCTCGCTGAGCAGTTCCAGCACGCGCATGCCGGCCAGTGAGTTGCCCGAGGCGTTGAGCGCAGGTGACCACACGCAGATGCTGTAGCGCCCTGGCACCACGGCGACGATACCGCCGCCTACGCCGCTCTTGCCTGGCAGGCCAACCCGGTAGGCGAAGTTGCCAGCCTCGTCGTACAAACCACTGGTGGCCATGATCGCGTTGACCTGCTGCGCCTGACGCGGGCTCAGTACCTGCTCGCCACTGTGTGGGCAGTAGCCGCTGTTGGCCAGGAAGGCGAAGCCTCGGGCCACGTCCACGCAGCTCATCGACAGCGCGCAATGGTGGAAGTAACTGCGCAGCACGGCATCGACATCGTTGTGGAAATTACCGAACGCCTGCATCAGGTAGGCCATGGCGGCGTTGCGGGCGCGGTGTTGATACTCGGATTCGGCGACCACTGCGTCGCTGACGATACGCGGATTGGCCGCCAGGCGCCGGACGAAGTCGCGCATCGACAGCGTCGGTGTGGCATAACGCGATTGATTGATATCGCAGATCACCAGCGCTCCAGCGTTGATGAACGGATTACGCGGGCGGCCTTTCTCCACCTCCAACTGGACCAGCGAGTTGAACGCCTGCCCGGAGGGCTCGTAGCCCAGTCGCGACCAGATGGCCTCGCCGCTGTGGTTGATCGCCTGTACCAGGCTGAACACCTTGGAGATGCTCTGGATCGAGAAGGGCGTTCGCGCATCGCCTGCACAGTGCAACTGGCCGTCCAGGCTCTGCACGGCGATGCCCAGCTGGTTGGGGTCGACCTGAGCGAGGGCGGGGATGTATTGGGCGACCTGGCCCTGGCTGAGCAGTGGGCGGACTTGATCGAGGATCTCTTGCAGTAGTGCTTGCATGGGGGCCTGCGAAAGCGATTGGAAAGGAGGTGGGGAACTGGTCTACAAGACGCGCAGCGGCTTGCCGACGACACACCCGTGACTGGCGATTGTCGGCACGTGCCAGTGGCTCAGCGCGGCTTGAAGGTACGGCGTCCGGTGCTCTTGCTCTTGCCAGTATCGGCGGTGCCTGTCGTGGTCTTGCGTTTGCCTGAGCTGCGGCGTTTCTTCTTCCATGGCGCGCCCTTGCCGGCGGCGGGCGCGGGTGGCCCGTTTATGGTCAAGCGCATGCCCGCGTAGCGTTGCACCAACTTGCCCATCCAGGCCGACTGGCGCGTGACGAATTCATCCAGGCTCATTTCACCGTTCTGCACCATGTCCAGCGCTTGCTCCCAGATGGCCGTCGTGCCAGGGTCGGCAATCGCCTTGGGCACCGCGTCGATCAGGCTGAACGCGGCGGGAGTGGCCGACAGGGCCTTGCCGTGCTTGATCAGGTAGCCACGATCGAGCAGGCCTTGAATGATACTGGCGCGGGTGGCTTCGGTACCGATACCGGTGGTTTCCTTGAGCTTCTGCTTGAGCTTGGGGTCGTCCACCAGCTTGGCGACGTTTTTCATCGCCTTGATCAGGTCGCCTTCGGTGAAGGGCTTGGGCGGCTGGGTCCACAGGTCCTTGAGTTGCAGCTCCTGAAGTGGGCAGTCGTCACCTTGTTTCAGTGAGGGCAGCACCTGAACTGGTGGGGCCTCGCGACCCCTGGTGGCGGTGGCCGAGGAGGACTTGGTCGTCGAGCTCAGGGCCTCGGGCAAGGCGCGGCGCCATCCGGGTTCGACGATGTGCTTGCCGATTGCGCGCAACGCATGGCCAGCGCACTCGAGCTCGGCTTGAGTACGGTCGTACTCGTGATGGGGCAGGAACTGCGCCAGGTAGCGTGCACGGATGAGCGTGTAGACCGACTTGTGCTTGGGCGGCAGGCGCGCCGGATCGCTGACTGCGACGGTCGGGATGATGCCGTGGTGGGCGCTGACCTTGGCGTCGTTCCAGGCGCGCGAGCGCCGCTCTGATTGCAGGTACGGCTGCAGGGGGGCCAGGCTTGAGTCGGCACGTTGCAGCGCCGCGAGAATGGCGGGCGCCTCCGCGTGCTGGCTGACAGGCAGGTAGCCGCAGTCGCTGCGCGGGTAGGTGATCAGCTTGTGGGTTTCGTACAGCGCCTGGGCAATATCCAGGGTCTCCTGTGCACCCAGGCCGAACTTCTTCGAGCACAGCTCCTGCAGCGTGCCGAGGTCGAAGGGCAGCGGCGCCGCCTCGCGTACGCGCTCGGTCTGCACCTTGAGTACCCGGGCGCTGCCAGCGGCCTGCATCTGGCTCGCCGCGAGCTGGGCCAGCGCCTGGTTCAGGCAGCGGCCCTGGTCGTCGCAAGCCTCTTGCGGCGCGCGCCAGTGCGCGCTGAACAGACTGTCGGCATGGGAAAGCTGCGCTTCGATGGCCCAATAGGCCACGGGTACGAAGTCGGCGATGCTGCGATCACGGTCCACGACCAAGCGCAGCGTCGGGGTCTGTACCCTGCCCACTGGCAGCACGCCTTGATAGCCCGACTGACGCCCGAGCAGCGTGAACAAGCGGCTCATGTTCATGCCGATCAGCCAGTCCGCCCGGGAGCGGCCCAACGCGCAATGGTAGAGGCTGAACGTGTCGCTGCCTGGGCGTAACTGGCCCAGGGCCTTGCGGATCGAGGCGTCGTCCAGTGCCGACAGCCAGAGGCGCTGGACCGGGCCGCGATAACGACAGTGCTCGACCAATTCACGGGCGATCATTTCCCCTTCACGGTCGGCGTCGGTGGCGATCACCAACTCGCGGGCTTCGCCCAGCAAGCGCTTGACCGCCTTGAACTGGCTGGCGGTCTTGGGCTTGACCAGCATCTTCCAGCGTTCGGGGATGATCGGCAGGTCGTCCAGCGTCCAGCGTTTATAGCGGGCGTCGTAGCTGTCTGGCGGTGCGGTTTCCAGCAGGTGGCCAATGCACCAGGTCACGCACACATCGGTGCCCTGCCAGCAGCCGTCGGCCTTGCGGTTGGCGCCCAGTACCTTGGCGATATCCTTGGCTTGGGAAGGCTTTTCACAGAGAAAAAGACGCATGGCGGTGAACGCTTGATCAGAAACGATGGACGCTAGGATGGGCAAGCCAACGCGCTCACGCAAGCTTTATCTGTATGTATGTACAGTTTTGCAGTCAGCGAATATGTCCTTGGATTTGGCATGAACGTCAGTGCCGCAGGGTTGGCTGACTCACCAGTCTCGTGCCAGCGTTACCAGATGCCCCGGATGTGTCATTGGACGATGTCACCGGGCCTTTCCTCTGTCTCATTACAAGGACGTCACCCATGCCACTGTTCGATTACCGTCAACTCGACTCGGCGACTTCATCTGCGCTGTTCAAAGACGCCTTGCTGCTGGCCAGTTACGCGTATCACGCCATCGACGATGGCTTCATCGCCGGCTACGAGAAACACGGCTTCGGCCTGGGTTTGCCAGCGACGTTGGTCAAGGCGCTGATCGGTGGTACCGACAGCCAAGGCGTGATCCCTGGCATCCCCTGGAACCCCGATGCCGAAGCCCGCGCCCTGGCGCAGGTCAAAGCCGCCGGATGGACGCCGATCAGCGCCGCGCAACTGGGCTATCAGGGCAAGACCGATGCCCGTGGCACGTTCCATGGCGAGGCGGCGGGCTATACCAGCGCGCAGGTGGAGGTGCTGGGTCGCTATGGCGCCGAGGGTCAACTCAGTGCCATCGGTATCGCCTTTCGCGGCACCAGCGGCCCGCGGGAAAACCTGATCGGCGATACCCTCGGCGATGCCATCAACGACCTGCTGGCTGCCATTGGCCCGGCCGACTATGCGCGTAATTATGCCGGCAATGCCTTCGATCGCCTGCTCGGCGATGTCGCCACGTTGGCCCGTGCCCATGGCCTCACCGGCGCGGACATCACCGTCACCGGACACAGCCTGGGCGGGCTGGCGGTCAACAGTCTGGCCGACCTGAGCGCCAGCCGGTGGGACGGTTTCTATCAGCAGGCCCGCTATCTGGCCTTTGCCTCGCCGACCCAGGCTGCCGATGCCAGCCAAGTGCTCAACATCGGCTACGAGAACGATCCGGTGTTCCGCGTGCTCGACGGCACCTCGGTGACCTGGGCCACGCTGGGCGTGCACGATGCCGCCAAGCCCTCGACCACCGATAACCTCGTCAATTTCAACGATCACTACGCCTCCGACGCCTGGAATCTGCTGCCGTTCTCCATCGGTAACATCGCCACCTGGCTGTCGCACCTGCCGGGTGCCTATACCGACGGCCTGAGCAGGGTCGTCGATTCGCCGTTCTATCAATGGACCAGCCGCGATTCGACCGTTGTGGTCAGTAACTTGTCCGACGTCACCCGCGGCTCGACCTGGGTCCAGGATCTGAATCGCAATGCCGAGCCTCACACTGGCAGCACCTTCATCGTCGGCTCCAGCCAGGATGACCTGATCCAGGGCGGACGCGGCAACGATTACCTGGACGGCGGCGCGGGTAACGATACCTTCCGCGATGGCGGCGGCTTCAACATGATCGACGGTGGTTCGGGTCATGACACCTTGCAGCTCGACAATGCGCTGGCCAGCGTTGCAATTGCCCGCGATGGCCAGGGCACGCTCTACGTGCGCGATGCCGCCGGCGGTATCAGCCTGGTGCGCAACGTCGAGGCGCTGGTCAGCAAGGAAGCCAGCCTGATGCTCCTGCGCAAGGAGGTGTCCCATGCGGTGACGGAGCAGGGGCTACTGAGCAGCGGCAAAGTCGAACCCTACGCGCTGTCGCTGCAAGGCAGCCAGGGCGCCGATCACCTGCAGGCCGGTTCGCAGGGCAGTTGGTTGTTCGGCTTGGCCGGGGATGACCGGCTGGCGGGAGGTGCCGGCGACGACGTCCTGATCGGCGGCGCCGGCAACGATGTGCTCAGTGGCGGCGCTGGACGCGACACCTTCCTGTTCAGCGGGCATTTCGGCCAGGATCGTGTGCTGGACTTCAGCGCGCAGGATCGACTGGTGTTCATCGGTGTGGATGGGGGGACTGCGCTGCCGGACTGGCGCGATCACCTGAGCCGGGCGGGCGATGATCTGCTGCTCAGTTTCGGCGCCGACAGCGTGACCTTGGTGGGCGTCGCCAGCCAGGGGCTGGCCGACGGACAGGTCGTCATCGCCTGATCCAAAGGCCGCCAAGCGGCCCTCGAATCATCGCTCCCAGCGCTCAGCGGCAGTTGCCGGCCTTGCGATAACCCGCCGACTGGGCCTGGGACTCGGATTCGAATGTCACCAGGTTCTTCGCCGATACCTGGCCATAGCTCGGGCAGCCCGTGGGCAGGTGATAGACCCGGCTGTTCTGGTTGCCGACAATCATGCCAGCCGACCCCGTTCCCGCCTTGGGTTGCGGCGTCGGGGTCGAGGGTTTGGCCGGGGTGTCCGGCAGGCGGCTGACCACGCCATCGCCGACAGTCTTGTAGCCAGCGACCCAGCGTCGTTCGCCGCTGACGAACGGATTGCCATGGCCCATGACCGCAGCGATACGGCCGTCGCGTTCACGCTCCCACGCTGAGACGGGGTACTGCTTGTCCCAGGCCATCAGCAGTTGCTGTTGTTGGCGCGACATGTTCAGGCCGTAGCGATCGAACATGTAGAAGGTGGTACGCGCCACCAAGCCCTTGACCTCGTCGCGCGGCTCGGCAGCCCGTTGGTTGAAGTCCACGCGGGTCTTGCACTGGCCGTACTGCGGCCCGACCCCAGAAGCCATGCCGTAGTTGAAATTGCTGCGATCGCCATTCACTTCGCCTACGGCCGGATACAGATTGAACAGGTCGGCCTCCATGGCGCGAAACACTGGATCGTCGTCCACGCAGTGCTCGCGGCCACCGTTCTTCCAACACTGGCGCTGATGGCCGAAGGTCCAGGCGGGCACGATGTGCTCCCACTCGGTGCGCTCGGCGCGGTTGGCTTGCTTGCGCGGCTGCAGGCCGCAGGAGGCGGGATCGATGCGCCCGCCGGATTTGCCCACCCAGGTCCATTGGCAGCCGCAGTACAGGTCACCCATGGCACTGCTGGCCTGGTCGAGGTAAATCTTTTGTTTGGCGACCACCTTGGCTTCAGCGAAGGTCGCTGGAGGGGCGGCGAGGGCGGGGGTGGTGACGAACAGGAGCAGGGCAACAACGGACAACAGTCTTTTCATGGGTCAACGCAACATCATCGTTCGGTAGTCGGGGAAGGTGGGGTAAGGCAGGCAGTATCAGTCGTCCTTGGGAACGGTCCAGAAGATCTGGATGCCACCATCGTCGCGGTGGGCAAGGGTGACGTTGTCGTTCTCGGCAATTTCTCCGAGCAGGGTTTCCCAATCGTCGGGCGACTCATGTTCCAGGCGGAAGATCAGCGCGGCGCGGCTGCGCTGGGCCATGGGGCTGTTGATGATCTTCTGGATACGGGTGCCCAATTGCGCGTAGCTGCTGAGCGCAGCGGCGGGACTGGCCATGGAGCTTTTCCTTGTTTTGCTGTATGCGCGTACAGTATTTCACCGTCAGTTTTTTCGCAACAGCGTGTCGGGTATAAGCTCAGGTTTTGTAGCTGCTGATGGTAGAGGGCAGGGTGAGCGCTGGCGTAGGTTCGCCCACTCGACAGGTCGATAAGGCGAAGGCCAGTGCCCGATGCACCAGCCTTGCGCCCATTGGCAATCAGTATTCCCAGAAGATCCGCTGCAACTCTTTGCTGTCCTGGGTCTTGGTCATTGCGACCATCGCCAGGATCCGTGCTTTTTGCGGATTCAGATCGTGGGCGACTACCCAGTCGTTCTTGTCATCGGGTTGTTCTGCGTTGCGCAGCACGAAACCACCTTGGTTGACGTGGGACGAGCGGATGATCTGCACGCCATTCTTGCGCAGTTCCTGCAAGGCCGGCACGACCCGCGACGAGACCGAGCCGTTGCCCGTACCGGCATGGATCAGCGCCTTCGCGCCGTTCTGGGCCAGGGCTTTGTAGGCGGTGTCGGTCACGTTGCCGTAGCCATAGGCGATGTCCACTTGGGGCAGGTTGCTGATCTGCTTGATGTCGAACTCGGAGTTGAGGGTATGGCGCTTGGCCGGCAGACGGAACCAGTACGATTTACCCTCGACCACCATGCCCATCGGGCCCCAGGCGCTCTTGAAGGCCTCGGTCTTGATGTTGACCGCTTTGCTCACGTCGCGGCCGGACTGGATTTCGTCGTTCAGGGTCACCAGTACGCCTTTGCCGCGCGACTGCTTGTCGCCTGCCACAGCCACGGCGTTGTAGAGGTTGAGCATGCCATCGGCGGACATCGCGGTACCCGGGCGCATGGAGCCCACCACCACGATCGGCTTGTCGGTCTTTTCCACCAAGTTGAGGAAGTAGGCCGTTTCTTCCAGGGTGTCGGTACCGTGGGTGATGACGATGCCATCGACGTCGCTGCTGTCGGCCAACTCGGCGACGCGCTTGGCCAGTTTGAGCAGGTCGTCGTTGCTGATGCTTTCCGAAGCGATCTGCATCACCTGCTCACCGCGCACGTTGGCGATGTCGGCCAGTTCCGGTACGCCGGCGATCAGCTTGTCGATGCCCATCTTGGCGGCTTGGTACGTGGCACTGTTGGCTGCGCTGGCGCCGGCACCGGCGATGGTACCGCCGGTGGCGAGGATGACCACGTTGGCGAGCTTCTGCTGCTGCTCGGCTTCTTTCGCGCTGACCGACAGCGGCAGGGCCAGGAGCAGGGCGAGGGCAGTGGGGGCGAGGGTCTTGAGTGCTGCGGTCTGCATTTTTCTTCTCTCTTCCAAATGAGATGGTTGTTTTATTCGCGCTGCAATGTAGGCATGTTCCGTACCAAAGCGGGAAGTGTGAGCCCAAATGCGACGGGGCAGTGATTACCCGTGAGACCCGCTGCTGTTTATGTTCGAAGTCCCGAACGGTTCGATGAAAGTTATTCGGCACTCCGACTCTTCAGGCGGATAAACTCCGTGAATGCAGCGGCAAGCGTCTGGCGCGATGTCATTTGACAAAACAGACCACCGTTCTCATAGTGAGCAAACGCAAACGTTTGCGATCCGATAAAAAACACAAGATTCGGAGTTGATCCCATGAAATTGCCATTCCCCGGCCGTCTGCTGGCCATTGCCGTACTCTCCACACTCTCGCTTGCCGTCTCGCTGCCTGCGGCGCACGCCGAAGACAAACCGAAAGTGGCGCTGGTCATGAAGTCGCTGGCCAATGAGTTCTTCCGCACCATGGAAGACGGCGCCAAGGACTATCAGAAAAGCCATGCCGATGAATTCGAGCTGATTGCCAACGGTATCAAGAACGAAACCGACACCGGTGAGCAAATCCGCATCGTCGAACAGATGGTCAATGCGGGTGCCAAGGCGCTGGTCATCGCGCCGGCCGATTCAAAAGCGCTGGTATCGGCCGTGAAGAAAGCCATGGACCGCGGCGTCGTGGTCATCAATATCGACAACCGCCTCGATCCTGAGCTGCTCAAGAGCAAGGGTATCAGCGTGCCCTTCGTCGGCCCCGACAACCGCAAGGGTGCACGTATGGTCGGCGAGTACCTGGTCAAGGAAAAACTCAAGGCTGGCGATGAAGTCGGCATCATCGAAGGGGTATCGACCACCACCAATGCTCAGCAGCGCACCGCAGGCTTCAAGGATGCGATGGACGCTGCGCAGATGAAGATCGTCTCGGTGCAGTCCGGCAACTGGGAAATCGACAAGGGCAATGCGGTCGCCGCCTCGATGCTCAATGAATACCCCGACCTCAAAGCGCTGCTGGCCGGCAACGACAGCATGGCGTTGGGCGCGGTTTCAGCCGTGCGCGCGGCTGGCAAGGCCGGCAAAGTGCAGGTGGTCGGGTACGACAACATCAACGCGATCAAACCGATGCTCAAGGATGGCCGGGTACTCGCCACCCTCGATCAGGCCGCCAGCCAGCAAGCGGTGTTCGGTATTCAGGCGGCGCTGAAGATGGTCAAGGGCGAGAAGCCCGATGTCGATGCCGACAATGTGATCCAGACCCCGGTGAAGTTGATCACCGAGTGACCGTTGCGCGCCTCGCGGGGCGCGTAGAGTCAATTCAGGAGAGAAGCGGCCATGTCCGTATCGGCCAATGAAGTGGTGCTTGCTGTCAGCGGGCTGGGCAAGACTTACGCCCAGCCCGTGCTTGGCGATGTCACCTTGCAGTTGCATGCCTGCGAGGTGCTTGCCCTGACCGGCGAGAACGGTGCCGGCAAGAGCACCCTGTCCAAGCTCATCAGTGGCCTGGAAACCCCGACCACCGGGCACATGAGCTACCGCGGCCAGCCCTACAGCCCGGCTAGCCGCAGCGAGGCCGAGCGGCTCGGCGTGCGCATGGTGATGCAAGAGCTCAACCTGCTGCCGACCCTGACCGTCGCCGAGAACCTGTTCCTCGACAACTTGCCCAGTCGCGCCGGGTGGATCAGCCAGAAGCGCCTGCGCCAGTTGGCGACGGCGGCCATGGCGCAGGTGGGGCTGGAGGCCATCGATCCCGATACTCCGGTCGGCGAGCTGGGCATCGGCCATCAGCAAATGGTCGAAATTGCCCGCAACCTGATTGGCGATTGCCACGTACTGATCTTCGACGAGCCCACGGCCATGCTCACGGCTCGCGAAGTTGAGCTGCTGTTCACCCAGATCGAGCGTCTGCGTCAGCGCGGCGTGGCCATCGTCTACATCTCCCATCGATTGGAAGAGCTGCAGCGGGTTTCGCAACGCATCGCCGTGTTGCGCGATGGCAAGCTGGTGTGCGCCGAGCCGATCGCCCGTTACAGCAGCAACGAGCTGGTCAACCTGATGGTCGGCCGCGAAGTGGGCGAGCATATCGACCTGGGTCGCCGGGAGATTGGCGCGCCGCTGCTCAAGGTCGAACACCTGAATCGTGGCGATAGAGTGCGCGATGTCTCGTTCGAGGTTCGCGCCGGGGAGATCTTCGGCATTTCCGGTCTGATCGGTGCCGGGCGCACCGAACTGTTGCGGCTGATCTATGGCGCTGATCGTGCCGACAGCGGCTGTATCCAGCTTGGCCAGCCCCTGCGCCCAGTGACCATCGATTCGCCGAAGGCCGCCGTGCGCGCGGGGATTGCCCTGATCACCGAGGACCGCAAGGGCGAAGGTTTGCTGCTGCCGCACTCGATCAGCGCCAACGTGGCCTTGGGCAACCTGGGGGCCGTGTCCCGGTGTGGAGTGCTCGACGCACAGGCCGAGCGCGAACTGGCCGAACGACAGATCGCCGCCATGCGTATCCGTAGCGCGAGCCCAGCCCAGGCGGTGGGCGAGCTGTCCGGGGGCAATCAGCAGAAGGTAGTGATTGGTCGCTGGCTGGAGCGCGACTGCCAGGTGCTGATGTTCGACGAGCCGACCCGCGGCATCGATGTGGGCGCCAAGTTCGACATCTATGGCCTGTTGGCCGAGCTGGCGCGTCAGGGCAAGGCGCTGGTCGTGGTGTCCAGCGACCTGCGCGAACTTATGCTGATTTGCGACCGCATCGCCGTGCTCTCGGCCGGTCGCCTGATCGAGACCTTCGACCGTGATGGCTGGAGCCAGGATCAGATCCTCGCCGCTGCCTTCGCCGGTTACCAGAAACGTGACGCACTGCTGCATGAGGCAGCTCCCAGGATGGACGCATGAAAACTCCCACCCTCGACTCCGCTGGCAGCAAGCCGGCTCGCCGCTCCGGCACCTACTTCGGCCTGGGCACTTACCTGGGGCTGGCGGGCGCCTTGCTGGCGATGATCGTGCTGTTCTCGTTCCTCAGCAGCCATTTCCTGTCCTACGCCACATTCAGCACCCTGGCCAATCAGATTCCCGACCTGATGGTGCTGGCGGTCGGCATGACCTTCGTGCTGATCATCGGAGGCATCGACCTGTCGGTCGGCTCGGTGCTGGCGTTGGCGGCGTCCACCGTCAGTGTCGCCATTCTCGGCTGGGGCTGGAGCGTGGTGCCCGCCGCGCTGCTGGGCATGGCCATCGCCGCCCTGGCCGGCAGTATCACCGGCGCTGTGACCGTGGCCTGGCGCATTCCCTCGTTCATCGTCTCGCTTGGCGTGCTGGAAATGGCGCGGGGCCTGGCCTATCAGTTCACCGACTCGCGCACTGCCTACATTGGCGATGCCTTCGCCTGGTTCTCCGACCCCATTGCGTTCGGCATCTCGCCGGCGTTCATCATTGCCTTGCTGGTGATCCTGCTGGCACAACTGGTGCTCACTCGCACCGTATTCGGCCGCTACCTGATCGGTATCGGCACCAACGAAGAAGCGGTGCGCCTGGCTGGTATCGATCCGCGCCCCTATAAAGTGCTGGTGTTCGCCTTGATGGGCCTGCTCGCCGGGCTCGCCGCGTTGTTCCAGATTTCCCGCCTGGAGGCGGCAGACCCCAATGCCGGCTCCGGTCTGGAGCTGCAGGTGATCGCCGCCGTGGTGATCGGTGGCACCAGCCTGATGGGCGGACGCGGCTCGATCATCAGCACCTTCTTCGGCGTGCTGATTATCTCCGTGCTGGCCGCAGGCCTGGCGCAGATCGGCGCCTCCGAGCCGACCAAGCGCATCATCACCGGTGCGGTGATCGTCATCGCCGTGGTCCTCGACACCTACCGCAGCCGGCGCGCGACTCGGCGGAACTGAACCATGGCTACCATCAAAGACGTCGCGGCACTGGCGGGGATTTCCTACACCACCGTGTCCCATGTGCTGAACAAGACCCGTCCGGTCAGCGAACCGGTACGGTTGAAGGTCGAAGCCGCCATTGCCGAGCTGGACTATGTGCCCAGCGCCGTGGCGCGTTCGCTCAAGGCACGCAGCACGGCCACCATCGGCCTGCTCGTGCCCAGCAGCGTCAACCCCTATTTCGCCGAGCTGGCCCGTGGCATCGAGGACGGCTGCGAGCGCAACGGTTACTGCGTGATTCTGTGCAATTCCGACGACGACCCGAAGAAGCAGCGTAATTACCTGCGCGTACTGCTGGAGAAGCGCATCGACGGCTTGATCGTCGCCTCGGTGGGCGAGGATCTGGACCTGCTCCAGAGCCTGGCTGCCGTGCGTACGCCAATCGTCATGGTCGACCGGGCGCTGGAGGGCGTCGACACCGACGTGGTGCGTATCGATCACGAACTGGGCGCCTATCTGGCCACCCAGCACCTGCTCGAACTCGGTCATGCCGACATTGCCTGCATCGGCGGTCCGGCCAATACCGGGGTTAGCCAATTGCGGGTCAACGGTTTTCGCCGGGCCATGGCTGAGGCAGGGCTACCGGTCGCCGAGCAGCAGGTGCTGCATTGCGACTTCACCAGCCCTGGTGGTCACGCAGCGGCCGCGCAGTTGCTCGATGGTGCGCGGCCCACGGCGATCTTTGCCGGCAACGACATGATCGGCTTCGGCGTGCTGCGGGCGGCGGCCGAGCGCAACATCGACGTGCCGGGTCAACTGTCGGTCATCGGCTTCGACGACATCGAGCTCAGCCGTTATGTGTATCCGCCGCTGACCACGGTCGGCCAGTCGATTCGTGAGCTGGGTGACAGTGCTGCGCAATTGCTGTTGTCGCGCATCGTCACCCCGCGCCGCGAGGCGGGTGAGCAACGTATCGTCGCGCCGCGCATCGTACTGCGCGAATCCACTGGGCCGCGCCCGAATCTGTTCAATGATTACCGTTAAGGAACACCCATGCATGCCAAGGTCGTAGTGGTCGGCAGCCTCAACATGGACCTGGTGGCCCGTGCCGAGCGTTTGCCGCGAGGCGGTGAAACCCTCGCCGGCGACAGTTTCTTCACCGCTCCCGGTGGCAAGGGCGCCAATCAGGCCGTGGCCGCGGCGCGTCTGGGCGCCAGCGTAGCGATGATCGGCAATGTCGGAGACGATGCCTATGGCCAGCAACTACGCCAAGCGTTGCAGGACGAAGGTGTCGACTGCCAGGCGGTGGCCATCTGCGAAGGCGTGTCCAGCGGTGTGGCGCTGATCGTGGTGGATGCTGCAAGTCAGAATGCGATTGTCATCATCGCCGGTGGCAACGGTCAGTTGACCGCCGAGTCGGTAGAGCGCTTCGACGCCCTGCTGCAGCACGCCGAGGTGGTTGTCTGCCAGTTGGAGGTGCCGCCGGCCACGGTCGCCTGGACATTGGCCCGCGGCCGCGAACTGGGCAAGACGGTGATTCTCAATCCTGCACCGGCCAGCGGCCAACTGCCGACAGATTGGTTCGCCCATATCGACTACCTGATTCCCAATGAGAGCGAGGCCGAGGCACTGACCGGCCTGCCCGTCACGGACCTGGACAGCGCCCGTCGTGCGGCCGAGCGCCTGCGTGAGTGGGGGGCGGGCAAGGTCATCGTGACGCTCGGCGCTCAGGGTGCGCTGTTTGTCAGCGCAGCAGGTGACCAGCACTTCCCGGCGAATCGGGTGAATGCTGTGGATACCACGGCGGCCGGCGACACCTTCGTCGGCGGATTCGCTGCCGGGTTGGCCTGCGGCCTGGAGGAGGGTGAAGCGATCGTGCGCGGCCAGCGCGCGGCGGCGTTGTCGGTCACTCGCGTGGGGGCGCAGCCTTCGATCCCGCATCTTGCGGAGCTGGCGCCATGAAGAAGACCGCGCTGCTCAATATCGCCTTGTCGCGCACCATCGCCGGACTGGGTCACGGCGATGTGCTGGTGATCGGCGATGCCGGTCTGCCCGTACCGCCGGGAGTCGAGGTGATCGATCTGGCCTTGACGCCAGGCATTCCGGATTTTGCCAGCGTGCTGCGTGTGGTGCTCAGTGAGATGCAGGTGGAGCGGCATGTGCTGGCTGATGAGATGTTCCAGGCTTCGCCGCCGGGGTTGGTGGCGGTCGAGGAGCAGCATGCGCTGGGGCTGTTGGGCGCGCGCGAGCGTCTGTCGCACGAGGCATTCAAGGTGCTCAGCCGACGAGCGCGGGCGGTGATTCGCAGTGGTGAGTGCAAGCCCTACAGCAACATCGCGTTGATTGCCGGTGTGACTTTTTGAACCGTATTGTTCGTGCGGTCCGCTTGCCGGGTCGGAGTTGTTAACCAAGCTGAAGGAGACGAGCTGAATGTCGATCGAAAAAATCAGACGTTTGCTACAAGGAGCAGTGCTGATGTCCACGATAGCCGCCACCGGTGCCTTCGCCGCCCCGCGCGATTTGATCATCGATACCGACCCCGGTGCCGATGATGTGGTGGCGCTGTTCCTGGCGATGGCCTCGCCAGAGGAACTGAAGATCCGCGCTATCACCACCGTCGCTGGCAACGTGCGCCTGGACAAGACTTCACGCAACGCCCGCCTGGCCCGCGAGTGGGCCGGGCGCGAAGACATTCCGGTGTATGCCGGGGCAGGGCGGCCACTGGTGCGCACGCCGATCTACGCGGCCAACGTCCACGGCGAGGAGGGCCTGACCGGTGTTGCCGTGCATGAGCCGCGTCAACCGCTGGCCAACGGCAATGCTGTGCAATACCTGATCGATACCCTCGATGCGGCTGAGCCCCACAGCATTACCCTGGCCATGCTCGGCCCGCAGACCAACCTGGCCCTGGCATTGATCCAGAAGCCGGAGATCGTCAAGGGCATCAAGGAAGTGGTGGTGATGGGCGGCGCCCATTTCAACGGCGGCAACATCACCCCGGTGGCCGAGTTCAACCTTTACGCCGACCCGCACGCGGCCGAGGTGGTGCTGGCCAGTGGCGTGAAGCTGACGTACCTGCCGCTGGATGTGACCCACAAGATCATCACCAGCGATGCACGGCTCAAGCAACTGGCCGCCGTTGGCAACGACGCCAGCCACAAGGTGGTCGACATTCTCAACGCCTACATTCAGTACGACATCGACAAGTACGGCATGACCGGCGGCCCGGTGCACGATGCCACAGTCATCGCTTACCTGCTGGAGCCGGGGCTGTTCAGTGGGCGGCAGGTCCACATGAGCGTCGACAGCCGTGAAGGGCCGACCTTCGGTCAGACGGTGGCCGACTGGTATGGCGTGCTGGAGCAGCCGGCCAACGTGACCTGGATCGAAGAGGGCAACGCGCAGGGCTTCTTCGATCTGCTCAGCGCGCGCCTGGCTCGTTTGCAATGATCGTTTGCGGCGCGTAGCGCTCGAACACCTGTTCGATGAAGCCGCGTGCCGCTTCCCCACCGCGTTCGCGTACCAGCAGGTCGACGGCGATCAACAGCAGCTCCTCCGGTGTACCTGGGCTGTAGGCACTTTGGCCCTCGGCCCATTTGACCTTGATGTCGGCGACGATACTGTGGCTGTTCATGGATGTACTCGCGAAGCTGCTGGAGCCTGGGTCGGAGGGAGGAGGCTGACGCACTCCACGGCGCGCCAGTAGACCATGCCTGTGCTGTCGGCGCGCTGCGACCTAAGCATAAGTCCCCAGCGTGCTGCCACCAAGGGTGCGATGCAAAATCCCGTCACGATTGCATTTCGCTTCGCTTGATGGGCTGAGGCAGACTTAGGCGGTTTTGCAACGAACTGTAAGCGTCACGGTCGCATATGACAGTTCCCAAGATCACTAGGAGGATTCATGTTCCGTACTCGCGTTTCCCTGGCAGCCCTGCTGGTTGCAGCGGCACTGGCCGGCTGCAGCACCGGTGGCTCGTCTGATGCTGCCAGTACTGCCCCTGTTGCCGCAGCAGGCGGCGATGGCCGTTGCAGCGCCAGCGGCGCCGACTTCACTGTTGGCAAGCCCGGCACGCCAGAGCTGCTCGAGCAGGCACGCAAAGCCAGTGGTGCGCAGATCGCGCGAATCCTCAAGCCGCAGGACGTGGTTACGCTTGAGTACCGTTCCGAGCGTCTGAACCTGAATGTCGATCAACAGGGCAGAGTGGTACGCGCCAACTGTGGCTGAGTGACAGTCGCCCACAAAAAAACCCGCCGATGAAGGCGGGTTTTTTACTGCAGCGACCGAATTACTCCGGACGAACCTGAGCAGCCTGCATGCCCTTCTGGCCTTTTTCGGCGACGAAGGAAACAGTTTGACCTTCTTTCAGGCTCTTGAAGCCGTCAGACTCGATGGCCTTGAAGTGAACGAACAGGTCGTCGCCGCCGCCAGCTGGAGTGATGAAGCCGTAGCCTTTCTCATCATTGAACCATTTGACGGTGCCTTGTTGGCGGTTGGACATGAGGTGAATCTCCAGAACATTTAGTTTTTCAGTGGTGCAATGTGGCCGGGGCTACATGCGCACCGGCAACATCATAGTCTAATTCTGCTTATGTAGCGCCGTTTACCTTAGCTCGATACTGATCTAGCGCAAGCTAGGAGTGATCGGCAGTGTGTCCACGTCACTGCTTGTCTTTCATGCAGGCTTCCTGCACAACCATCTGTGCTTTCTGCATCAAGGGTGCGTCTACGCCATCCTTGCTATCGAGATCCTTGATCTCTTTATCGCTGAGCTTGGCCTTGAGGGCGGTGGCACCGCATTCGCAGTGCTGCTTGGCATCAGCAGCGCTCAAACCCTGGGCGGTGGCGGCTGGCTGGCATTGAGCCATATACGCCTGTTCCCCGCCTGGCGGAAATTTACCTGCATGGGCAGCCAGCGGCAGCAGCAAGACGCTCGCAGCGCACGCGGCCAGAAGAGACTGAACTCGCATAACCAGACACTCCTTGGTTTAGGTCTCATCAAGAGTAGGATGCTTCAGTCCGTCTGATAGGGTTTTTTCCGCACAAGTTCACCCTTGCCGCGTAATTTCCAAATATTTCTGCGATATCCGTAACCTGCGTGCTAGCATGCCCGGCTTGCAGCTCAACCCTTGCAGCTCGCAACTTTTTTCCAGTCACTCTGGTTCGTCCCTGAAAGGCCGAAAGGCTTCTGCCACTGTGAGGCAGGCTCTCCCACGGGAAAGTCAGGTCGGATCTTGTACTGGCTCATCCCAACCCACGTGACCTTTGGTAGGGGTCACCACTAGGAGAGGAGGCGCCATGCCCACCATTACTCTTCCCGATGGCAGTCAACGTTCATTCGACAAGGCCGTAACCGTAGCCGAAGTCGCCGCCTCCATTGGCGCAGGTCTGGCCAAGGCCACCCTGGCCGGCAAGGTAGACGGCAAGCTGGTCGACGCGTGCGACCTCATTGAACGCGATGCCACCCTGCAGATCATCACCCCAAAAGACGAAGAGGGACTGGAGATCATCCGTCACTCGTGCGCCCACCTCATTGGCCACGCGGTGAAGCAGCTGTACCCCACCGCCAGGATGGTGATCGGCCCGGTGATCGACGAGGGCTTCTATTACGACATCGCCTACGAGCGTCCTTTCACGCCCGAGGACCTCGCCGCCATCGAACAGCGCATGCATCAACTGATCGACAAAGACTACGACGTCGTCAAGAAGATGACTCCACGTGCCGATGTCATCGATGTGTTCACTGCCCGCGGCGAAGACTACAAGCTGCGTCTGGTCGAAGACATGCCGGACGAACAGGCCATGGGCCTGTACTACCACGAAGAATACGTCGACATGTGTCGTGGTCCGCACGTGCCGAACACGCGCTTCCTCAAAGCGTTCAAGCTGACCAAACTGTCTGGCGCCTACTGGCGTGGCGATGCCAAGAATGAGCAGTTGCAGCGTGTGTACGGCACCGCCTGGGCTGACAAGAAGCAGTTGGCGGCCTATATCCAGCGTATCGAAGAAGCTGAAAAGCGCGATCACCGCAAGATTGGCAAGCAGCTCGACCTCTTCCACCTGCAGGAAGAAGCTCCAGGCATGGTGTTCTGGCACGCCAACGGCTGGACGGTGTACCAAGTACTCGAGCAGTACATGCGCCAGGTTCAGCGTGAGAACGGCTACCAGGAAATCAAGACCCCGCAAGTGGTCGACCGTATTCTTTGGGAGCGTTCCGGGCACTGGTCCAACTATGCCGAGAACATGTTCACCACGTCGTCGGAGAATCGTGACTACGCGGTGAAGCCGATGAACTGCCCTTGCCATGTGCAGGTGTTCAATCAGGGCCTGAAGTCCTACCGTGACCTGCCGCTGCGCTTGGCGGAATTCGGTGCGTGCCACCGCAATGAGCCCTCGGGTGCGCTGCACGGCATCATGCGTGTGCGTGGCTTCGTGCAGGACGATGCACATATCTTCTGCACCGAAGAGCAGGTGAAGAAGGAGGCGGCCGACTTCATCAAGCTGACCCTGGACGTGTACAAAGACTTTGGCTTCACCGATGTCGCCATGAAGCTGTCCACTCGTCCGGTCAAGCGCGTCGGTTCCGAAGAGTTGTGGGATCGCGCTGAAGGTGCGCTGGCAGACGCCTTGAATGAATCCGGTCTGGAGTGGGAGTACCAGCCAGGCGAGGGTGCCTTCTACGGTCCGAAGATCGAGTTCACCCTGCGCGACTGCCTGGGTCGTAACTGGCAGTGCGGTACGCTGCAGTACGACCCGAACCTGCCGGAGCGCCTGGACGCCAGCTACATCGCCGAAGACAATGCGCGCAAGCGTCCGGTGATGCTGCACCGCGCCATCCTCGGCTCGTTCGAGCGCTTCATCGGCATGCTCATCGAGCACTATGCCGGTGTGTTCCCGGCTTGGCTTGCGCCGACCCAGGCGGTGATCATGAACATTACCGACAAACAGGCTGATTTTGCCCTTGAAGTGGAAAAATCCCTGAACGGTAGCGGTTTCCGTGCCAAGTCCGACTTGAGAAATGAGAAGATCGGCTTTAAAATCCGCGAGCATACTTTGCTCAAGGTCCCGTACCTTTTGGTTATAGGGGATCGCGAAGTCGAAACGCAAACCGTCGCTGTGCGGACTCGCGAAGGCGCAGACCTGGGCTCCATGCCCGTCGCCCAGTTCGTTGAGCTCCTGTCGCATGCGGTTTCCCGGCGTGGTCGCCAAGAATCGGAGTAATGACTATTAAGCGTGAAATGAGAAACGATAAACGAACTGCACCGAAAGCCCCGATCAACGAGAATATCTCGGCACGCGAGGTTCGGTTAATTGGCGCTGACGGCGAGCAGATTGGCATCGTCTCGATTGATGAAGCGCTTCGAATCGCTGATGAAGCGAAGCTGGATCTGGTGGAAATTTCCGCCGACGCTGTCCCGCCTGTCTGCAAGGTGATGGACTACGGCAAGCACCTCTTCGAGAAGAAGAAGCAAGCCAACGAAGCGAAGAAAAACCAGAAACAGATCCAGATTAAAGAAATCAAGTTTCGTCCAGGGACGGAAGAAGGGGATTACCAGGTAAAACTACGCAACCTGGTACGTTTCCTTAGCGATGGGGACAAGGCCAAGATCTCTCTGAGATTCCGCGGCCGCGAGATGGCCCACCAGGAGCTGGGCATGGAGCTGTTGAAGCGGGTCGAAGCCGACCTTGCCGAATACGGTTCCGTTGAACAGCATCCTAAGATGGAAGGACGCCAGCTTATGATGGTCATCGCTCCCAAAAAGAAGAAGTAATCTCCCGGGCACGGCAGGCCTGATGATTATTGTGTAATTTTATCGAATGCGGAGTTCCAACATGCCAAAAATGAAAACCAAGAGCGGTGCTGCGAAGCGTTTCCTGAAAACAGCTTCCGGCTTCAAGCACAAGCACGCTTTCAAGAGCCACATCCTGACCAAAATGTCGACCAAGCGTAAGCGTCAACTGCGCGGTGCCAGCTTGCTGCACCCGTCTGACGTGGCAAAAGTCGAGCGCATGCTGCGCGTACGTTAATTTCGGTCAAAGATAGAGGAAGTTACTCATGGCTCGTGTAAAGCGTGGCGTCATCGCTCGTAAGCGTCACAAGAAAATTCTGAAACTGGCTAAAGGCTACTACGGTGCACGCTCGCGCGTATTCCGCGTTGCCAAGCAAGCGGTCATCAAGGCAGGCCAGTACGCCTACCGCGACCGTCGCCAGAAGAAGCGTCAGTTCCGCGCTCTGTGGATCGCTCGTATCAACGCCGGTGCCCGCACCAACGGTCTGTCTTACAGCCGTCTGATTGCTGGCCTGAAAAAGGCGTCGATCGAAATCGACCGCAAGGTTCTGGCCGACCTGGCAGTGAACGAAAAAGCGGCGTTTGCTGCGATTGTCGAGAAAGCTAAAGCCGTTCTGGCTTAAGTACCCGCGACAATCATCCACCGGCACACCGTGCCGGCGGGTGTAAAACGTCATCGATAGGGGAAGAGCCTTCAAAGCTCTTCCCCTATTTTCGTATCTGGAGTCTGTACATGGAAAACCTGGACGCGCTGGTCTCCCAAGCCCTTGAGGCCGTGGAGCGCGCTGAAGACATCAATGCCCTGGAACAGATCCGGGTCCAATTTCTCGGCAAGAAGGGCGAACTGACCCAGGTGATGAAGACCCTGGGCAACTTACCCGCCGAAGAGCGCCCCAAGGTCGGAGCGCTGATCAACGACGCCAAGGAACGCGTCACTGACGTGCTCAACGCCCGTAAGGCTGCCTTCGAAGAAGCTGAGCTGAACGCTCGCCTGGCCGCCGAATGCGTTGACGTCACGCTGCCAGGTCGTGGCCAGGCCACCGGTGGCCTGCACCCGATCACCCGCACCCTTGAGCGCATCGAGCAGTTCTTCACTCATATCGGCTACGGCATCGCCGAAGGTCCTGAGGTCGAAGACGACTACCATAACTTCGAAGCGCTCAATATCCCCGGCCACCATCCGGCCCGGGCGATGCACGACACGTTTTATTTCAATGCCAACATGTTGCTGCGTACCCACACCTCGCCGGTGCAGGTGCGCACCATGGAAAGCAGCCAGCCGCCGATCCGCATCGTCTGCCCAGGCCGCGTCTATCGCTGCGACTCGGATATCACTCATTCGCCGATGTTCCACCAGATCGAAGGCCTGCTGGTCGACCGCGACATCAACTTCGCCGATCTCAAGGGCACCATCGAGGAGTTCCTGCGGGTGTTCTTCGAGAAAGAACTGGCGGTGCGTTTCCGTCCCTCGTTCTTCCCCTTCACCGAGCCGTCCGCCGAAGTCGACATGGAGTGCGTGATGTGCTCCGGCAAAGGCTGCCGCGTGTGCAAGCAGACCGGCTGGCTGGAAGTGATGGGCTGCGGCATGGTCCACCCGAACGTGTTGCGCATGTCCGGAATCGATCCCGAAGAATTCTCCGGCTTCGCCTTCGGCATGGGTGTCGAACGCCTGGCCATGCTGCGTTATGGCGTCAACGACTTGCGTCTGTTCTTCGACAACGACCTGCGGTTCCTGGCGCAATTCCGCTAGGCCACACCTCGACGCAATCTTCAGGAGAACAGCATGAAATTCAGTGAACAGTGGCTGCGCGGTTGGGTCAACCCGCATGTCTCCCGTGACGAACTGGTCGCCCGCCTGTCCATGGCCGGCCTTGAAGTCGACAGTGTTACGCCGGCGGCTGGCCAGTTCAGCGGTATCGTGGTGGGTGAGATTCTCGCCACCGAACAGCATCCGGATGCCGATAAGCTGCGTGTGTGCCAGGTCAGCAACGGTCAGGAGACTTTCCAGGTTGTCTGCGGCGCGCCCAACGCTCGCCCCGGCATCAAGATCCCCTTCGCCATGATTGGCGCCGAACTGCCGGGCGACTTCAAGATCAAGAAGGCCAAGCTGCGCGGCGTCGAGTCGTTCGGTATGCTCTGCTCGGCCGCTGAACTGCAGATCAGCGAAGAAAACGACGGTTTGCTGGAGCTGGCTGCCGATGCGCCGGTGGGCGAAAACATCCGCCAGTACCTCAACCTGGATGACGCCAGTATCGAGATCGGCTTGACCCCCAACCGTGGCGATTGCCTGTCGGTGGCGGGGTTGGCGCGCGACGTCAGCGCCCTGTACGACGTCCCGGTCACCCGCCCAGTGGTGCCTGCCGTGGCGGCAGTCCATGACGAAGTACGCCCGGTCGAAGTCAGCGCCCCTACCGCGTGTCCGCGTTATCTGGGGCGCGTCATCCGTAACGTCGACCTGAGCAAACCCACCCCCTTGTGGATGGTCGAGCGCCTGCGTCGCAGTGATGTGCGCAGCATCGACGCCGCCGTCGACATCACCAACTACGTCATGCTCGAGCTCGGCCAGCCCATGCACGCCTTCGATCTCGCCGAGATCAATGGTGGCATCCACGTGCGCATGGCCGAGGAGGGCGAGAAGCTGGTTCTGCTCGACGGTCAGGAGGTTGCGCTGCGTAGCGACACGCTGGTCATCGCCGACCACTCGCGCGCCCTGGCCATCGCGGGTGTCATGGGCGGTGAGCACAGTGGCGTCAATACTGAAAAAACCCGCGATCTATTCCTGGAAAGCGCGTTCTTCGAGCCGGTGTCCGTCGCTGGCAAGGCGCGCTCCTACGGCCTGCACACCGATGCCTCGCACCGTTTCGAGCGTGGAGTCGATTCGCAACTGGCCCGCGAAGCCATGGAGCGTGCTACCGGCTTGGTGTTGGAGATCGTAGGCGGTGAGGCCGGCCCGATTGTCGAAACCGTGAGCGAGCAACACCTGCCCAAGGTCGCGCCGGTCACCCTGCGCGCCGAGCGCCTCAGCCAGATGCTCGGCATGGACATGGATCCTGCCCAGGTCGAGCAGTTGCTCAATGCCCTGGAGCTGAAAACTCAGTCCAATGGGGAAGGGGTGTGGACTGTCCAGATCCCGAGTCATCGCTTCGACATTAGCCTTGAAGTCGATTTGATCGAAGAGCTGGCGCGTCTGTACGGTTACAACAACCTGCCAGTGCGCTATCCACAAGCTCGCCTGGCACCCAAGGCCCGGTCGGAAGCCCGCGGCGAGCTGCCGATTCTGCGTCGTCTGTTGGTGGCCCGCGGCTACCAAGAAGCGATCACCTACAGCTTCATCGATCCCAAGTTGTTCGAGCTGTTCACGCCAGGTGTCGAACCGCTGCTGTTGGCCAACCCGATTTCCAGCGACATGGCCGCCATGCGCGCCTCGCTGTGGCCGGGTCTGATCAAGGCGCTGCAGCATAACCTCAACCGCCAGCAAGATCGCGTGCGTCTGTTCGAAAGCGGCCTGCGCTTCGTTGGACAACTGGGCGACCTCAAACAGCAACCGATGATTGCCGGCGTGATGACTGGAAGTCGCTTGCCAGAAGGCTGGGCCAACGGCCGTGATAGCGTCGATTTCTTCGATGTCAAAGCCGACGTCGAGGCTCTGTTGGGCTACTCGGGTGCGCTGTCCGACTTCACCTTCAGCGCAGGCAACCATCCGGCCCTGCACCCTGGTCAGACCGCCCGTATCGAGCGTGACGGCAAGGAAGTGGGCTATGTGGGCGCCATCCATCCGGAACTGGCCAGGACGCTGGGTCTGGAGCGTCCGGTGTTCGTCTTCGAGTTGGTGCTGGGCGATGTGGTCGAAGGCCGCTTGCCGAAGTTCAGCGAGCTGTCCAAGTTCCCTGAAACCCGCCGCGACCTGGCATTGATTGCAGGCCGAGAGGTTGCTTCGAGTGCGGTGCTTGAATTGATTCGTGACAATGCAGGCGAATGGCTCACAGACCTCAGGCTGTTTGATGTCTACCAGGGTAAAGGCATTGATCCTGATAGAAAAAGCCTGGCGGTCGGCTTGACCTGGCAGCATCCATCGCGCACTCTTAACGACGATGAGGTGAACGCCAGCTTGCAGAATATCCTCACCTCGCTCGAACACAGGTTGAACACCACGTTAAGGAAATAACGGCATGGGTGCTCTGACGAAAGCTGAGATGGCCGAAAGGCTGTACGAGGAGCTGGGGCTGAACAAGCGCGAGGCCAAGGAGCTGGTCGAGCTGTTTTTCGAAGAAATTCGTCATGCGCTTGAAGAGAACGAGCAGGTCAAGTTGTCCGGTTTCGGTAACTTCGACCTTCGCGACAAACGCCAGCGGCCGGGCCGCAACCCCAAGACTGGGGAAGAGATCCCGATCACCGCTCGCCGTGTCGTCACCTTTCGTCCAGGGCAGAAACTGAAAGCCCGGGTTGAGGCCTATGCTGGAACCAAGTCATAACGACGAGCTGCCCCCCATTCCGGGGAAACGCTACTTCACCATTGGTGAGGTGAGTGAGCTTTGTGCGGTAAAGCCGCACGTGCTCCGTTATTGGGAACAAGAGTTCCCGCAGCTCAATCCGGTCAAGCGCCGCGGTAATAGGCGGTATTATCAGCGTCAAGACGTGCTGATGATTCGGCAGATCCGCGCCTTGCTGTATGACCAAGGTTTCACCATTGGCGGGGCGCGCTTGCGGCTCTCCAGTGATGAGGCCAAAGATGATACGACTCAGTACAAGCAACTAATTCGGCAGATGATTGTCGAGTTGGAGGATGTGCTGGTGGTGTTGAAGAAGTGATCTGTCGACTGAGCGATGGAAAATTTTTGAAAAAAAGCTTCCATTATTCAAAAGGTTAGGTTAAATTCTTCACCGTTCTCAGCGGTATCGAGAATGATGTCGGGGCGTAGCGCAGCCCGGTAGCGCACTTGCATGGGGTGCAAGGGGTCGAGTGTTCGAATCACTCCGTCCCGACCAAAATACTCCAAGAAATCCAGTCACTTAGCGGTGGCTGGATTTTTTTATGCCTGAGGCCATAGTGACTTTTCGAGTGACTTCGCCTTTTTCTCATCCGATCCTCCTTTTCAGAATGGTCAGCACGGGTCCGCGCGAGTCGGTGGCCGACACCTTGTTTGCTGCATCAATCAACTGACCAATCTCTGCGCCTGAGTAGTGGCTCGTCACGCTGCCGTTCTTGTGGCCCAGCAGCGACTTGCGATCCTCTTCTGAAACTCCGGCTGCCTTCAGGCGCCGTCCGAAGGTATGCTTCAGGTCGTGAATCCTGATGGAAGCGAACCCAGGGTGTGCCGGCCGCAAATGCTGCTCCTGCCAGAGCTTTGCCGCGCGCACCCGCGCTTTCTTCCAGGCCGAGTCGTTCATCCTGTGCATCGCGGTTCCGTTGTAGGGGAAAACCCATTCCCGTGACTGGCCGCGCTGCTTTTCGATGATCGACCTGGCCACGCTGTTCAGCACGACCAGGCGCTCGTCCCTGTTCTTCACTCCCGAGTTAGCGTGCCGTCCGCCGAACTCGGCGGGTATAAGGAAAACGCTGGTGTCGAGCTCGGGCACCGAAATCTCCCAATCCCACCTCAACTTGCAGACCTCCTGCTCTCGGCACCCTGTGTTCACTTTGAACAAGGCCATCCGCTGCAGGTGGTCGGGCAACTCACCGAAGAGAACCGATTGCTCCTCCCATGACATGGGGTAGGGCTTCCGGCTCGCCTTCTTCTCCTCGAGCTTGGTGAGCAGTGGCACGCTGTCCAGCCACGGTCTGCGCTCCTCGTCCCGCCACTTCCTACACGCCAGCGACAGGACGCGAATTGCTCGCTCGATGGCGATGTTCACCGTCCTGTTGCTCACCCCCTTCTTCACCTTCCCATCTGGCAGCACCACGTCAGCCTTCCGGTCTCGGATGAATGGCGCCAGCGCTTCGTCATCTATATGCGTCAACGGTAGGTGGCCGATATAGTCGTCGAGCTGGTTCAGATAGAGCGCCGTGATGCGCAGCGAAGGCTGGTCCTTGTGCTCGACCAGATACCGCGCAGCGGCAGCGCTGAAGGTTTTGGTCTCGCGCACGCCGTACACCTTGCGCAGGCGCATCTTCTCCAGCAGGTGAATCAGGTACTGCTCTGCTTCTTCCCGGTCACAAGTGCCAGTGCTCTCTTGAATTCGCTCTCCCCTGTAGATTTTGTCGATTTTCCAGATGCCGCTGGGCATTTTCTGGAGGCCTGTGATTGCCTTTTTGGCCATGGTTTCTCCTTGGAGGTCACGGCCAGGCGCTCGCTGCGGGGCCGATTGTTGTCCTGATCGGTCGCCTTTTCAACGGCCATCGCTTCGATGTATGCGTCGACCCAAGCGTCCAGTTCTAGGCGATCGAAGCCAATGCCCTGTTTCCCAATGGGAAACTCCCGGACGTAGGGTCTGACCGAGTTCTTGAATTCTTCCTTGCACATGCCGAGGTATCCGGGGGCCTCGCCGGCCCGGATGATCCTCGGCACAAGGCCCGGCTGAGCCGCGGCCGTGGCATTTGCCATGTTGGTCTCCACGCCGCCACCGGCGGCAGGTTGGTGGTCAGGCCGTAGCCTTGGCGATGGTTTGCTCGAAGCGCGCTGCCAGTTCGGCGTTGACTTCGGCCTTGGCCAGGCTGTCGGCGGTGCCCTTCGCGCGGTGCAATGCTTCGTACTTGCGCAACTGGGCGGCAGCGTCGATCAAATCGGCCAACATTAGCGGCGCCGCGGCGATCAGCTTGGCGTTGGCCCGGCGCAAGTCGCGGCTGAGTTCTGCCGGGCCGATTTCGGCGAAGGTCACGCAGTCGCCGCAATCCGCGATCATCCATCCATCGGATGGAAGCGCCTTCACGCCGTCTCCGCTGTCGGCGCCGAGGCCGGTGAAAACCTCGGTTTCGTTCAGGACTTCCCATGGACCGGGCGTGTGTTTGCGTTTCGTCATGGCAATAGCTCTCCATGCCCGCGCATGTCGGCGGGCAGATGTGGTAAAAGAATTATTTGAAAAAGGGGGATCACATGGGCAAGACAGCTAAACCGTTCTATCTGGTGGCCGCGCCACTCATCGCTACCGGAGCAGCGTTCGCCGCTGTGGGTGCATCCGGACAAGCAGCCTTTGGCTACACCGCCGTGGGTCTGCTTGT
>NZ_JAUTXS020000010.1:0-105275 GCF_030658255.1 Pseudomonas sp. RAC1 | reverse complement strand
AGGGGCCATCCATGGCCCCAAGCGCTTGACGGGCATCCATGCCCGTCAACCCCCTCCATGCCACCTCTGCTCGGCCTCCTGAGGTCGCGATGGGCGGCGTCTGAACTGGCGCGCGCTTAGAAGCAGGGCGGTGGGGCAGATGTTCTGGAGCGCTGCGCGATCAAATCGCCGTTGCCGTTGCCGTTGCCGTTGCCGTTGCCGTTGCCGTTGATCTTGATCTTAGTGCGCGGTAGCCCAATCACCGCCAACCGCGACCTCAGGAGGCCGAGCAGAGGCGTTGCGCAGGGAGGTGACGGGCATGGATGCCCGTCAAGCGCTTGGGACCAGGAGGGTCCCTAAGCGCGGTCCTCCCGGAGCGACGCCGGCGCGAGGGGACCCCTGCGCGCAGCGCAGGGGCCGTATGCGGGAGCAAGCGGTTTTTGCCCCTCTTTTTTCCAAGAAAAAAAGAGGGTCGCCGTAAAGGCGAAAAGGTGACTAAAAATCAACAAAAAATTCAAAGACTTAACCAAATCCCCAAATCCCCAAATCCCCAAATCATCAACCCTCCCGCCGATACATCCGACACTCCGCCAATAACGCCAGTAAATTCGGCTCCCGCTCACGCGCCTTCAAAAACACCACCCCAATATCCTGCTGCAACCGATACCGCTCGCGCAGCGCAATCAACCTCACCCGATTCTCATACACCGCCGCAATCCGCCCCGGCAACAACGCATACCCCACCCCCGAACTGACCATGCTCAGCAGCGTGAAGATATCGTTCACCTGCATCGCCACCTTCGGCTCGAACCCCGCCTGGCCGAACACCCGCGCCCCGTCCCGGTGAGTCGCAAACCCCTGCGTCAGGGTGATGAACGTCGAGTCGGCCAAGTCCGCCAGATCCACCTCGTCCTGCTCGGCGAACGGCGAATCGCTTGGCACGGCCAGGAAGATATCGTCGGAAAACAACGCCAGGTGCGCGCAGGCCGGGTCCTCGATGCTCTCGTCGAGCGCCACCAGAATCGCATCGAGTTCGTGATTTTTCAGGCGATGCAGCAAATCCACGTTCGAGCCCAAGGTGAGATCGATATTCAGCTCACTGCGGCGCAGCTTCAGCCCCATCACCAGCTTCGGTACGGTCTTGACCGTCAGCGAGTACAACGCACCGAGCCGAAAGCGCTCGGCATAGAAACCGGCTGCCTCGCGGGTCTGGCGCACCATCTGCTCGGCGTCCTGCAGCAACTGGCGGGCCTTTTTCTCCAGCACGTAAGCGCTTTCCAATGGGATCAACTGGCGACCCTCGTGCTTGAACAGCGGGCAGCGCAGCGCGTTTTCCAGCGAATGAATGGCGCGGTGCACGCTCACCGCGCTGGTCGACAGCTCACTCGCCGCACGGCCCAAGCTGCCGCTGCGCATGAAGGCCAGGAACGTCTCCAGCTTCTTGAGGGTCAGTTCTTCGTCGATCAACATGCACCGCGCTCATTATCCGGGAGCGCCGATCATGCCACAGCCTGGGCCGACGATCAGCGCGCGTCCGCTTCCTGCGGCCGGTTCCGATCCTGTTGGCGCAACGCCTTGGCGCGTTTTTCCAGCACCACGTAAGCGATCAACGCGAGCAACAGCGGAATCAGGTAGTACAGCGTGCGATAGCCCAACAACGCGGCGACCAGCGTGCCCTGGCTCAATTGCCCGTGAAGCAGCGCCAGGAACACCGTTTCCAGCACCCCCAGGCCAGCAGGAATGTGCGCGACCACCCCAGCGATGCAACTGATCAGCAGAACACCCAGGATCGACGGATAAAACAGCGCGTGCGGCAGCAACAGATAGATCAGCGCCGCCATCAACGCCCAGTTGCTCGCGCCCAGGGCCACTTGACACAGCGCCAGGCGCCAGGATGGCAAGGTGATTTCGTGTCCACGAATATGCCAGGTGCGGCGCTTGGCGTACGCGCAGGCGAACAGGTAGGCGAGGGCGACGGCCACCATGGCCACGCCGATCAGTTGCAGACCGCTGGCGCCGACCGCCCAGCCCTCCGGCAACTTCACCAGGCGCAGGGCGAACACGCTGCCGGCCAGCAGCAGGTAGCCCATCCAGTTGGTCAGCAAGCCCAGCGTGAGGATCCGGGTGATGGTGGCGGTGTCCAGGCCCAGCCGGCCGTACAGCCGATAACGCAAGGCCACACCGCCTACCCAAGTGGTGAAATTGAGGTTGAAGGCATAGCACACGAAGGCCACCGGCAGCACCTGTCGGGCAGGTAGGCGGTGTCCGGTGTAGGCGCGCCCGAGCAGGTCGTAGCTGGCGAATACCAGGTAGCTGGTGAGCGCCAGCAACAGGCCCAGCGCCAGGGTTGCCGGGCTGTAGGCCAACAGCGACTGGCGCACCTCATCCCAGTCCAGATTGCGCGCCAGGGTATAGAGCAGGGTGGGTATGAGGATGATGAAGCACAGGGTCAGCACCCGCTTGCCCCAAACCTTCCATGACTTTTCGGCCATCAGACGTTGCCCTCGTGCAGCTCACCCTGTTCCTGAACCGAAGGCAGGACCGACTTCAAGCGCTGCCGATGAGCCGGGAACAGGCCCGCGATGCGCGGAAAATAGCGAGTGAAGTGAAAGCCCATGAAGATCAGCGGCGCTCGCCACCAGTAGCCACGAATCATGCGTTCCAGGGTGACTGGCTTGCACTGCTCGCCGGCCAGCTCGCTCAGGTGCTGGTACAACTGCTGGTTGAATGCGCGGTCGCGGATCATCAGGTTGGCTTCCAGGTTCAGCGACAGGCTCAAGGGGTCGAGGTTGCTGGAGCCGACGGTGGACCACTGCTCGTCCACCAGCGCGACCTTGCCGTGCAGCGGACGTCGACAGTATTCGTGAATGCGCACATCGTCGCGCAGCAGGTAGTTGTACAGCAGCCGCGAGATGGCTCGCACCCAGCGCATGTCCGGTTGGCCTTGCAGGATCAACGTCACCTCCACGCCGCGTCGAGCGGCATTGCGCAGCTCGCGCAGGAGTCGGTAGCCGGGGAAGAAGTAGGCGTTGGCCACCACGATGCGCCGCTCGGCCTGGCGGAACATCTGCAGGTACTGCTCCTCGATGTCGGTACGGTGACGGACATTGTCACGCTGCACCAGCGTGGCCTGCGCAGCGCCGGTGGGCGCGGTCACCGGCTCGACGGTGTCCGCGCGGTCCAGGACCGGGGCCATCAGGCGACGGCTGCTGGTATGAACCTGGGCCACCACCGGGCCGGTGACCTCCACGGCGTAGTCCTGCTTGGCCATGGGACCGAAGTCGCCCAAGTGATCGGCGCTGTAGTTGATGCCGCCGACGAACGCCCGCTGGCCATCGATGACCACGATCTTGCGGTGCAGCCGCCTAAACAGATTGGTTCGCATACCCGCCAGCATCGGCTGCGGGTCGAAGGCATGGAAGTGCACGCCGGCTTCGACCATCGAGGTGACGAAGGCGTCGGGCAGCTCGCCAGCGCCATAGCCATCGGCGACCACCTCGACCCGCACCCCGCGCTGGGCGGCGTCGATCAACGTCTGGCGCAACTGCTGGCCGACTTTGTCGTCGTAGATGATGAAGGTCTCCAGAAGGATTTCCGTGCGCGCGGCCGCCATCGCCTCGAATACGCGCGGGTAGTACTGCTCGCCGTTGATCAGCAGCTCGACATGGTTGCCGTCGACCCAGGATGGTTGCTTCAAAGGTTCACCTCCGCTGCGAGCGGTGCGTGGTCGGAGAGGTGCGACCAGGGGTATTTGGAGAGGACCTGCGCCTGGCTGGGCATGGCATTGCGCAGGTAGATGCGGTCCAGGCGCAGCGCCGGCCAGCGGGCCGGGAAGCTGCGCGCCGGAGTGCCGAAGCGTTCGCCGAAGGCTTCGACCAGGTGCTGGCTGAGCACGTCGTCGGCCTTCAGGCGCCAATCGTTGAAGTCGCCAGCGACGATCACAGGCGCGCTGGCCGGCAGGCTGTCGAGCAGTTCCAGCAGCAACTCGACCTGACGCTGGCGATGCGCTTCGCGCAGGCCCAGGTGCACACAGATGGCATGTACCTGGTCGTGCCCAGGCACGTCGAGGCGGCAGTGCAGCAAACCGCGTTCCTCGTTGCCCTTGATCGACACATCGAGGTTGCGATGGTCGAGAATCGGGAATTTCGACAGCAGTGCGTTGCCGTGGTCGCCGTGCGGATAGACCGCATTGCGACCATAGGCGAACTGCGGCCACATGCTGTCGGCGAGGAATTCGTACTGCGGCGTCTGCGGCCAGCCCGGATGCCGCTGGGCATGCGCGTGATGGCTGCCATGCACCTCTTGCAGGAACACCAGGTCGGCTCCGGTAGCGCGCACCGCTTCACGCAGCTCTGGCAGGATGAAGCGGCGGTTGAACGGCGCGAAGCCCTTGTGCACGTTGAGCGTCAGCACGTTCAGGCGACGCACGGCGGCGCGGGTGTCGACGGCGGGGCGGGGCTGGGTCAGCGGCTCGATCACAGCGGCACCTCCGTTTCCACGCCGGGCTCGGTGACCAATTCGCCGTCCAGTCCCAGCTTGCTCAGCAGGCGTCGCGCATCGAAGGGGGCGTGCACTTTCTGGTCATTGTCGAAATAGCAGTACACGTCGCGACTCATCCGCTTGCGCGGTGGTTTGCCCAGTACGCAGTGCGCATCGGCCGGCTGCTCGCCACGGCTCCAGGCCTGGATGCGCAGGCGCCAGTGGCGCAACGCCCGTGCGGTGTAGCCGCTGCTGTACAGCTCGACATCGCCATGCAGGCGCAGGTAGACGAAATCGGCGGTAATGTCTTCGACGCACGGCCACTTGCCTGCACTGTCAGCGACCACCAGGGCCACCTTGTGCTTGCGCAGCAGCGTGATGAACGCCTCGCACAGGAAGCTCTCATGGCGGATCTCGATGGCGTGACGCAGCGGTGCGTTGCCTTTGATGGCCAGGCCGCCGTTGTCTTCGAAGCGTTCGCTGCAGTGCCGTGCGCAGTCGCGCGCGGCTTTGCGGTCGCGCGGCAGATGCTCGAGGAAGTGGCTGAAGCGCGCCTCGTCGTATTTCAGGTTCGGCGGGAACTGCCAGAGAATGGGACCAAGCTTGTCGCCCAGCAGTAATAGGCCGGAGGCGAAGAAGTTGGCCATGGCTTCGTCGATGTCCTTGAGCCGGCGCACGTGGGTGATGTAGCGCGGTGCCTTGACCGAGAACACGAAGTCTTCGGGCGTCTCGTCGCGCCATTGCCGGTAACGTTCCGGGGTTTGCAGCGCGTAGAACGAGCCGTTGATCTCGATGCTGTTCACTGCACGCGAGGCGAATGCCAGCTCGTCGTCCTGACGCAGGCCTGAGGGGTAGAAGTCCTTGCGCCACGGAGCATAGCGCCAGCCAGAAATGCCGATGCGAATGTCGCTCACGGGGTCTCCTTGGAATCGGTCGATACAGTGTGTGCGACTGAAACGAAGGGGTGGGGGTTCCGAATGGATGGTCAGCGCGCGCTGGACGGTGCAGCGCCGGTCAGCGCCAGTCGCCGAGCGATGGTTCCGGGGAACTTTGCCGCAGCGCACGATTCCACCGAGAGCCGGATGCCCAAGGCGCCCGGACCACTCTGGAGGTGCTCATGGCCCGACATATCATCCACTTCACCGGCCCGATCAATTCCTCGACCTGCGGCAACTTGATCAACACCTGCTCGCGCGCTGTCCAGCAAGGTGCAGAGGCGCTACAGATCAACATCGCGACCATGGGCGGGGAGTGCAGCTACGGTTTTACTCTGTACAACTTCCTCCTGGCTCAACCGATACCGGTGCACACCCACAATCTCGGCACCGTCGAGTCGATGGGCAACATCCTGTTCCTGGCAGGCAGCCGGCGTACCGCCTGCCGCTACAGCAAGTTCCTGTTCCACCCGTTTCACTGGACGCTGCATGGCTCGGTGGACCATTCGCGCATGGCCGAATATGCCATGAGTCTGGACTACGACCTGAGGCTGTACGCCGAAATCGTCGCCGAACGCACGCAGGGATCGCGCGAAGACCTGGACGTCACCCGCTACCTGATGGCGTACCCGCGTATCCTTGGCCCCGACGAGGCGCTGGCCAGCGGGATGATCCACGCCATCGACGAATTGCCGCTGGCCGGTGACGTGGTGCAGTGGAGCGTGCATGCCTGAGGCCAGGCCTCAGTAAGGCACCGACCCACTCAACGACTCGATCACCTCGATCAGTTCGTCGTAGCCCACGGGCTTGTTCAGGTGGCGGTCGAAGCCCGACTGCCGCGACTTGTGCTGATCGGCACTGGCACCGTAGCCGGTCAAGGCAATGGCCGGTGTGCTGCGCAGGTGTTCCAGGCTGCGCAGGGCCTTGATCAAGGCATGGCCATCCATGCCCGGCATGCCAATGTCCGAGAGGATGATGTCGTAGCGGTCCTGCCCGGCCGCCTCCAGCGCCTTGCGCGGATCGCTGTAGGCGTGCACCACGGCGCTTTCCATCTCCAGCAATTGCTGCATCACGTCCAGCACCTCGATCGAGTCGTCCACCAACAGCACGCAGATGCCATGCAGACGGCCCTCGGTCTGTGGCGGCGGGGCATCGGCGCGCTCGTCCTGGCGTGCTGCGCTGAGCGGTAGACGTACGCTGAAGACGCAGCCCTGGCCTAGGCCCGGCGACTGCGCACGCACCGTGCCGTCATGCGCTTCGACCAGTTGGCGGACCAACGACAAGCCGATGCCCAGTCCTTCGCGGTTGTGGCTGGTGGCGGCAGGGGCGGCCTGGCTGAACAGGTCGAAAATCTTTTCCAGGCTGTCCTCGCGCAGGCCTACTCCTTGGTCGATGACTTGCAGCAGGGCCTGGTCGTCTTCGCGGCTGAGCAGCAGATGAATCTCGCCGCCGTCGGGGCTGAATTTCAGGGCGTTGTTCAGCAGGTTCCAGATGATCTGCTCCAGCCGCGTACTGTCGCCTTCGATGTACAGCGGCTGACCATCGGCCGGCACGCTCAGGCGTACCGTGCAGTTGTGCTGTTCGCTCGACACCACCGCATGAATACCCAGCAGGATCGCGGTGAGATCGACCGATTCGGTCCGCAACTTGAGCTTGCCGGTACGGATACGTGCCACATCGAGCAGGTCGTCGATGATCCGGGCCTGGCTCGACACCGCTTCGCAGATGGTGCTGACCGCCTTGCTCGCGGTGCTTGCACCTTTGATCACGGGCAGGCGGCGGAGGATTTCGGCGTTGAGCTGGATGAGGTTCAGCGGATGCTTGAGCTCGTGGGACATCACCGCGAAGAACTCGTCCTTCAGGTGGCTGGAGGTTTGCGACTCGGCCAATTGCTTGCTCTGCTCATCGTGCAGGCGCTTGTGGCCGGTGAGGTCGCGGGCGATCTTGACGTAGCCGCGCAGGCTGCTGCCCTTGAGCAGCGAGACCTCGCCGCTGCAATAGAAACGGCTGCCATCCTTGCGCACGTGCCAGCGTTCGTCCTGGCCGCGCCCATTGACCCGGGCACTGTGCAGTTCGCGCTCGGGCACGCTGCCCTGGCGATCCTCCTCGGTGAAGATCAACTCGTAGTGTCGTCC
The DNA here is from genome assembly GCF_030658255.1 of Pseudomonas sp. RAC1. Lineage (NCBI taxonomy): Bacteria > Pseudomonadati > Pseudomonadota > Gammaproteobacteria > Pseudomonadales > Pseudomonadaceae > Pseudomonas > Pseudomonas sp. RAC1. The sequence goes on along the minus strand of NZ_JAUTXS020000010.1, from coordinate 97,747 downwards.
CAGGACTTCTTCCTTGGTATAGCCGAAGATCAGGGTAGCGCCGGTGTTCCAGTCGCTGATCGAGCCCTGCTCGTCGAGCAGGATGATGGCAAAGTCATGGGTGCTTTCGGCCACCAGGCGCATGCGTTCCTCGCCCAGGCGCAGGCGTTCTTCGGTGGCGCGGCTCTTGCTGATGTCGATGAAGGTCAACACCGTGCCGTCGATTTTCTGCTCGCTGGAGCGGTAGGCCAGCAGCCGGGTGAAGTACCAGTGCTGGTCCTGGCCGCTGATCTCGCGCTCGATGCTGGTGCCGCCCTGGGCCACGGCGCGGGCGTCGTCGGCCAGCTCCGGGTAGTTCAGGCGGTGGGTGATGTCGAGCAGCGAGCGGCCGGTGTCGACCGGCAGCATGTTGAAGATGTCGGTGGCGCGCGGGGTGAACCAGCGGATGCACAGGTTGCGGTCGACGAACACCGTGGCGATGTCGGTGGAGGCGATCAGGTTGCTCAGGTAGTCGTTGACCTTGTCGGTTTCCTCGACTTTGTTCTTGAGTTCGTAGTTGACCGTCAGCAATTCCTCGTTGATCGACTGCAACTCTTCCTTGCTGGTTTCCAGTTCTTCGCTGGCCGAGCGTAGCTCCTCGTTGATGGCCTGCATCTCTTCATTGGAGGCGGTCAGTTCCTCGCTGGAAATCTCCGATTGCTCGATGGTTTCCTGCAACTGCAAGCGCGTGCGCTGCAGTTCTCGCTCCAGGTTGGTCAGCACCATGCTGTCGGTCTGGCGGATGCCGCCGGCCAGGGCAATGGAAGGGTCCGGGGCGCGTTCCTCGAAAACCACCAGCAGGCACTCGCTGACGCTGGGGTCGTCCTTGTGCGGGTGGACGACGATTTCCACCTGGATTCGCTCGTCGCCTTCGCCCAATTCGACCGGGCGCGAAGTGACTGCCTGGGAGCCCTGGCGTGCCTGGAACAGGGTGGTGCGCAAGGCCAGACGCAGGCTGGGCAGCACCAGATTGATCAGGTTGCGGCTCGGCTCGCCGCCGGTCAGTTGCAGAAAGCGACCGACGCCGTCGCTCATGTGCAGGATCATGCCTTCGCCATCGACGATCAGGCTGGGTGGGCTGCGCCGGGCCAGGGCGCGGTGATGGACTTCGGCGTAGGACGGCTTGCGCGCAGCGCGCGTCTTGACCGGCGTGCCCGGGGTGGCGGGCGGCAGGTCCGTCCCGGTCAGCCGGCGTCCGGAGTGGCGCAGGCCACTGGGCATTTCGCGGGCGCGGAAGATGCGGTTGCGCTTGTCCACCGGGGCGAACAGCTCGCCGGCCAGGTCTGCCGACTCGGAGGATCCGAGGAACAGGTAACCGCCGGGGCGCAGGGCGAAGTGGAACATCTGCAGAATGTCGCGCTGCACCTCACGGTCGAGGTAGATCAGCAGATTGCGGCACACCACCAGGTCGATCTGCGAGAACGGCGGGTCGGACAACAGGTTGTGCCGAGCGAACAGCACCTGCTCGCGCACCTCCTTGCGCACCCGGTAGTGCTGGTCTTCCTTGCTGAAGAACTGGCGTAGCCGCCCGGGCGGCACATCGGTGACGATCGCTTCGGAATAGTTGCCGCTGCGCGCTTGCGTGATGGCGCGCCCGTCCAGGTCGGTGGCGAACACCTGGACCTTGGCCTCGCGCTTCTCCAGGGCCAGTTGCTCGCTGACCAGCATGGCCAGGCTGTAGGCTTCTTCGCCGGTGGAGCAGCCTGCGGACCAGACGCGAATGTCGGCGGGGCCTTCGCCGCTTTCGCCGTCGCTGACCAACTCGGGCAACACATGCCGCTCGAGGGCTTCGAAGGCTTCGCGGTCGCGGAAGAAGTTGGTCACGCCGATGAGCATGTCGGCCAGCAACTCATCGGACTCCTCCGGATGCTGCTCCAGGTAACGGTAGTAGCCGGGCAGGTCGGTCTGCGCGGTCACGTGCAGGCGCCGTTCGATGCGACGCAACACGGTGGCGCGCTTGTAGTGCTGGAAGTCATGGCCGGTGTTGGCGCGCAGCAGCAGGAGGATTTCCTCGAGCAGCGGTTCGGCCTGCTGCGGGTCGCCCTCGCGGATGCCCAGCGGCGGCGGCATGTTCTGCTCGTCCACTTCCGGCAGGCGCACTTGCTTGGCCTTGAGCCAGATTTCCATCAACTTCTGGGCCATGTCGGCTGCCGGCATGACGAAGTCCACCAGGCCGGTGGCGATGGCGGCGCGGGGCATGCTGTCGTGCAGGGCGTCGTCTGGTGTTTGCACCAGGGTCACGCCGCCCTGTTCCTTGATCCGCGACAGGCCCACTGCACCATCGGCGCCCGTGCCCGAAAGCACCACGCAGAAGGCATGGTCCTTGTGCACGTCGGCCAGGTCGCGGAAGAACAGGTCAATGGCCACATGGTCGCCACGACGGCGATTGGCCGGGCTGACGCGCAGATAGCCGTCGTTGGTGGAAAGCCGGCTGGCCGGTGAGATCACGTAGACGTGGTTGCGCTCGATCGGCACTGGCGCTGTCACCTGGCGCACGGGCATTCGCGTTACGCCCTGAATGATATGGTCCGCCATGCTCTGATGGTCCGGGGACAGGTGCAGTACCACCACGAATGCCATGCCGCAGTCGGCAGGCATCTGTTCGAAGAAGGTACAGATGGCCTCGATGCCGCCGGCCGATGCGCCGATGCCCACCACCGGAAAATCGAGGTGACTGGGCATCAGTTTGCGATTGATCGGTGAGGCGGTGGACTGGTTGGAAGACGACGTCATGGCACGGCCTTGTACAGGGCGAGGGGACCACCCAGAGAGGGGAATCGGACAGGGTGAGGGAGTATAGGCTTCGCAGCGTCGAGGGCGAAAGCGGTGGCTAAGGCTCGCTTCTCCGGGATTGGGACTTGGACTTGAGGCGCGCAGGAAAGTGCTGGTATAGCGGCAATATTCATCGTGGCATGCAGAACGGCCAATACTGGGGCGCTAAAGTCAGGCCCCGGCGCCTTTAGCGCCGCCGGTCAGAGATTCATCAAAACGATGGAGCGCGGTGTCAGGCGACTGTCGGAACCAGGGTAGGCGCGTGCATCGCGCGCGCACCGGCTGGCCACAGAATCCTGACAGGAGACATGACATGGCACATGAACATGAGCAGGACCGCCCGAGCAAGCGCGGCGGCACCCGGCAGACCAATCCGGGCAATTTCGCCAATGACCCCGAGCGCGCATCGCGAGCTGGTCGAAAGGGCGGACAGAACTCTGGCGGCAACTTCGCCAACGACCGCGAGCGTGCCTCCGAGGCCGGGCGTCGGGGCGGGCAGAACAGCCGCGGCGGCGCACGCGATGCTTGATGGCTAGACTCTGAACAGGCCCGGTCATCCCTTTGCCTGGGCCAGTGGCAATCCTCAGCCCTGGAGAGCGAATCATGCGTGCATTGACCTATCACGGCGCCGGTGATGTGCGGGTAGACACGGTGGCCGATCCCATTCTGCAAGACCCCGACGACCTGATTCTACGCGTGACCGCGACCGCGATCTGCGGCTCGGACCTGCACCTTTATCGCGGCAAGATTCCCATGGTCGAGCAAGGCGATATCCTCGGGCACGAGTTCATGGGCATCGTCGAGGAAGTCGGCAGCGGCGTGACGGCGGTGCAGCGCGGGGACCGGGTGGTGATTCCCTTCGTGATCGCCTGCGGTGGTTGTTTCTTCTGCCAGCACGAATTGTTCGCGGCGTGCGAGAACACCAACACGGGTCGCGGCGCCATCCTCAACAAGAAGGCCATCCCGCCGGGGGCGGCGTTGTTCGGCTACAGCCATTTGTATGGCGGCATCGCGGGTGGGCAGGCCGATTACGTTCGGGTGCCGAAGGCCAACGTCGGCCCGTTCAAGGTGCCGGGGCACTTGGCTGACGACAAGGTGCTGTTTCTCTCCGACATCCTCCCGACGGCCTGGCAGGCGGTGGTCAATGCCGACGTGGGCGAAGGCTCTTCATTGGCCATCTACGGGGCCGGCCCGGTCGGCCTACTGTCGGCGGCGTGCGCACGCATGCTGGGCGTGGAACGCATCTTCATGGTCGACAACTGCGGTTATCGTCTCGATTACGCCCGCCAGGCTTACGGTGTGATTCCCATTGATTTCTCCCACGATGACGATCCGGCCGACACCATCATCCGCCAGACCGCTGGCATGCGCGGGGTGGACGCGGTGATCGACGCAGTAGGCTTCGAGGCCAAGGGCAGCGCTACCGAGTCGGTACTCACCGCCTTGAAGATCGAAGACAGCAGCGGCAAGGCGCTGCGCCAGAGTATCGCTGCCGTGCGGCGCGGCGGAGTGGTGAGCGTGCCGGGGGTGTATGCCGGTTTCGTCCATGGTTTCCTGTTCGGCGATGCCTTCGACAAGGGCCTGACCTTCAAGATGGGGCAGACCCATGTCCAGCGCTATCTGCCCGAGTTGCTGGAGCATATCGAGGCGGGGCGGTTGAATCCGGAGGCGATCGTCACCCATCGCCTGGCGCTGGAGGACGCTGCGCGTGGCTACGAGCTGTTCGACGAGATGCAGGAGCGCTGCCGCAAGGTAATCCTGCAGCCCGGCGCGGTGCCGGATCCCGAGATCGAGGCCGTGCGCCGAAGCTTGGCGGGGCAGGACTGAACGCACTGTTTATCCATTTGTTCGACAATTTTCTGAATCTTCGCGATGAAGCCCGATCAATCTAGGGTCATCCATGGAGAACAGGAGGCCCAGAAATGCCAGCTCCACAGTTGTACGTCATCGAATACAAGCAGCATGGGCATCTGCGCAGCTTCATCATTCGATCGGAGCGCATGGACAATGCCGAGGCTTGGCATTGGGCCAGTTGCGATGCGGGGGTGGGCATCATTCCCAAGTTCGGGCGAGAGAAGATCAAGAAAGTCAGCCGGCCCATGGCTGAGCGCTACGGCATTACCGATGTGATCTGGCGGTTGTCCGGAAGCGGAGCCGGACGCAACGGCAGCGACAGCCCGCAACGCACCGAGCCGCTGTCTGGCGGCGAGATGCGTGTGCTGGTGTGATCACCGGGTTAAGTCAGCGCGGCAGCCGCCCGCTGACGAAATGCGCGACATCGTTGAATCCCGGGGTCGAAGCATGTCCTGGGGTGACCAGTGAATCGACGAAGGCTTCGTCTTCAGTGCTGATCTGGACCTCCAGCGCGCCGGCGTAGGTTTGCCACTGCGCCTCGGTGCGCGGGCCGACGATGGCCGAGCTGATCAATTGGTTGTTGAGTACCCAGGCAATGGCGAATTCGACCATGCCGACCCCTTTGGCCTGGGTGTACGCGTGAATCTTCTGGGCAATGGCCAGCGATTCCTGCCGCCATTCCACCTCCAGGATGCGTTTGTCCTGGCGCGCCGCACGGCTGCCTTGCTCAGGTGTGGCGCCCGGTGCGTACTTGCCGCTGAGCACGCCGCGCGCCAGCGGGCTGAAGGGCACCACGCCCAAGCCATGGTAGGCGGCTGCCGTGAGCTGCTCGGGCTCGGCCTGGCGGTTGACGATGTTGTACAGCGGTTGGCTGACCACCGGTTTGGCCACACCCAGGCGCTCGGCCAGGTTGCAGATCTCGGCGATGCGCCAGCCGCGGAAGTTGGACACGCCCCAGTAGCGGATCTTGCCTTGCTGCAGCAGGTCCCCCATGGCGCGCACGGTTTCCTCCAGCGGCACCTGGTGGTCCTCGCGGTGCAGGTAGTAGATGTCCAGGTAATCGGTGTTCATGCGCGTGAGCGTGGCGTGCAGGGCATTGAACAGGTGCTTGCGCGACAGACCGCTACGGTTGGGCAGTCCGTCGACCGGTCCATAGCCGCCTTTGGAGGCGACCACCCAGTCCTGACGATTATGCGCCACCGCCTGGCCGACGATTTCCTCGGAGCGTCCGGCGTTGTACACATCGGCGGTGTCGATGAAGTTGATGCCCTGGTCCCAGGCCTGGCCGATGATCTTCAGGGCGGTCGGAGTGTCGGTCTGGTCGCCGAACATCATGCTGCCCAGGGTCAGGGCGGAAACGTGCAGGCCGGAGCGGCCGAGGGGGCGGTAGCGCATGCTGAAGGTCCTTGCATCGGGGGAGGGGATCGGTCCGTTTTACACACAACGCCGCGGCTTTTAAAGGCTGGGCGCGCGTGCCTGGGTGTCGTCCTGGCCAATCAGAAGCGCTGTGCTACTACTTGATAGCGACGTAATGATGATGAGGAAGCGTGTGCATGACGGATGTGACCCTTATTGAAACCGTGAGCGTAGAGTCGCTGACCGAGCTGCTGCAGGATGCCGGCTGTCGGGTCAACCGCAACGAGCAGAGCGCTGTGGTGCAGTTGCTCAGCGCCAGTCAGGGCGTGGGCTATGCGGTGCGCTTCGGCAACCGCGCGCCAGGCAAGGACGGCGAGTTTCTCGACTTTACCTTCAGTTGTGCGCTGCGCATCCAGGGTGACCTGCCGGACGGCTTGGCTGAACGCTGGAATGCGAGCCGGCGGTTCGCCCGGTTGTCGCTACAAGGTGAATTTCTGGTGATGGAAATGGATGTCGTGGTGGCCGATGGCGTCACCCCGAAGCATCTGCTCGGTAGCCTGCTGCTGTGGGATCGGGTGTTGCAGGAGTTCATCGTTTATCTGCGCGACTACGGGCGTAATAACCCGGTACAGGCCGCGCAGTCGGTCAGCGACGACACGGCTGCGGTCTGAAGGCTGTGCTTCAGCCGGCCCTGCGCAAGGTCAGGTTGATGCGTCGCTCGCCCATTCGTTCATGGCGTCCCGGCTTGATCGGCAACACGCCATGAAATCGCAGCCGGTCCTCGCCGCCCCAGACCAGGACATCGCCATGACTGAGCGGCACCTGCTGCGGGCGGTCGCTGCGCTGATGACCGCCGAACAGGAACGTGGCTGGCAGGCCCAGTGAAATCGACACGATCGGCTGGGCGAAGTCGCGTTCGTCACGGTCCTGGTGCAGGGTCAGCCGGGTGCCGGGCAGGTAGTGGTTGATCAGGCAGGCGTCGGCGACAAAGCCGTCGAAGCCGGCTGCGGCGGCTGCCTGGGTTGCCAGGGACGATAACGTCTCGGGCAGCCTCGGCCAGGGTCGATCAGTGCGCGGGTCGGTGCGGCTGTAGCGGTAGCCGCGCTCATCGCTGACCCAGCCGAACGTGCCGCAGTTGCTCAAGGCCACGGCCATCTGCAGCCCGCCGGGGGTGCGCATGTGCCTGAAGGGGGCCGCGCGCAAGACCGGGCGCAGCGCGTCGAGCAACGCTTCGATCTGCGGCAGGGCGAAGCCGGGGAGCAATACGGTGTGACTGGCCAAGCGCTGGGGCTGCTGGCCGAACAGGTCGAGGTCGGACTGGATCATGGCGCTCACGGGCGGGGACAGGCGTTCAGTGTAGCGCCGTGGCCGGGCAGCGCCCATGCCCTCCGGTCGTCCGTAAGCGTTCGCCGCACTGATCTCTAGCAACAAAGTGTTACTCTTTCAAGCCCTGCGACAACAGGCCGCAGCCCGTAAATACGGGGCTGCGGAGGAATTGCCGTGTCGTCGTGTGGCCGCTGACGGGGTGTCATGCCAGAATGCCGCGGTTTTCGACCGGTCCTGCGCGAGGACCGGCGCCTCTGCTGTGAAGGATGGTTCCATGACTGATCTACTGACTCGGCGCGCGGTCGTCGCCGGGATGGGTGTACTGGGGCTCGGTCTGCTGGCCGGCTGCAGCCCGGCCCGTGGCCTGGACTTCAAGTACGGCAAGAACATGAGCAACGAGATTCTCGGGCGCAAGTTCAAGCTCAAGGACCCCCAGGGCAACGAGCGGACCTTGTCGAGCTTCTACGGCTCGATGCCGATGATCTTCTTCGGTTTCACCCAGTGCCCGGCCGTGTGTCCGACCGCGCTGGCACGCGCTGCGCAGATCCGCCAACAGCTCAAGGGCCGTGATCGCGATCTGTTTCGGGTGGTGTTCATCACCCTGGATCCGGAGCGCGACACCCCGGAGGTGCTCGACGCCTACGTCAAGGCGTTCGACCCTTCATTCGTCGCCCTGACCGGCACGCCGGAAGAGATCGATGCTGTCGCCCGGGAGTTCAAGGTGTTCTACGAGAAGATCCCGACCGGCGACACGTACACCATTTCCCACTCGTCCACCAGCTACGTCTACGATACCCGTGGCACCCTGCGCCTGAGTCTCGGCCATTCCCTGAACGCCAAGGAATGCGTCGAAGACCTGCGCACATTGATGGAGATCTGCTGAATGTCGATGCAACCGATCAAGCGCGGCCTGGCCGCATTCGCCCTGCTGGGCCTGACCCTGCCGGCGTTGGCCGACACCAGCGTCAAGGACGCCTGGGTACGTGCCAGCGTCCCTCACCAGCAATCGACCGGGGCGTTCATGACCCTCACGGCGACGACCGACAGCAAGCTGGTCGGGGTCGCGTCGCCCGTGGCCAAGACCGTGCAAGTGCACGAAATGACCATGCAAGGCGATGTGATGGGCATGCGTGAGGTGAAGGCCCTGGATCTGCCGGCCGGCAAACCGGTGACCCTGGACCCGAATGGTTACCACGTGATGCTGATGGGGCTCAAGGACCAGGTCAAGGAAGGCCAGCAGGTGCCGCTGACCCTGACCATCGAAGATGCGCAGGGCCAGAAGCAAATCCTGGACGTCCAAGCCCCGGTCAAGCCATTGACCGCCGACATGAGCGGCGCCCACGACCACATGCACATGAAGCACTGATCGCCTTGATACCCGTTGGCCGCCCGTCAGCCAACGGGTTGGAGGAATCAACTGCGAAAGCGCGGCAGTGGTCGGTCGACGGTGAGCGAGGTCAGCGTGCGCCGCACCTGCGCTTCGTCGGCCTCAAGCGCCTTGAGGCTGGCGCGGATCTTACCCGCCGCCGGGACATCGCCCTGCCGGTCGATCCAGTCGGCGATCTGTTTGCAGGCGCTGCTCAGGCAGGCCTGGCGCTGGTTCATCAAGTTGATGAGGGTGGTGAGTTCGCGTTCAGACATGACTGCATCCTCCATTCAGCCCCAATCAGTGTAGCAGCGCCTGGCCATCTCGCCGGGTGCGCGCTCAGCGCTGCACACAGGCCAGACGGTAGGCCCCGGGCGTGACGCCATAGGCTTGCTTGAACTGACGGTTGAGGTGGCTCTGGTCGGCGAAGCCCAGGGTAAAGGCCACCTCCAGTGCCGGCAGGCCGCGACGCAGCAGTTCCCTGGCCCGCGCCAGGCGCCGTTGTTTGAGCCAAGCATGGGGCGGCAGTCCAGTGGCCTGGCGAAACACGCGGGCGAAATGGAAAGGCGAGAGGTTGACGGCCGCTGCCAGGGCCTCCAAGGAAGGAGGATCGGCCAATTGGCTTTCCAGCAGTTCCCGCGCCCGCGCCACGGCCAGCGGCTCGTGGCCCGGTGCAGCAGGTTCGGCGCCGTGGCCATGGCGCTGCACCAGTCCCAGCACGGCTTCGCGCCAGGCCGTTTGCTGCTGCAGTGCGCTGGCGCCCTGTTCAGAAAGGCGATGCAGTTGGCTTAGGGCGGCTGCCAGCAGCGGATCCTGGACCACGCTCTGGCGAAAATGCGGCAAGCCACCGCGCCTGAGTTCGAGCTCGTCGAGCACCCCAGTGACCCGTTGGTGCTCGGGGTAGAACGCCCGGTAACGCCAACCGGCCTCGTGCGCCTTCGCGCCGGTGTGCAGCTCGTCAGGATTGATCAGCACCACGCTGCCGACCGGCGCCAGATGGTCGCTGCCACGGTGCCAGAAGCACTGCGCGCCGGACTCGATCACCGTGAACACGTAGCCTTCGTGCACATGGGGCGCGAAGCGCTGCTGCACGTAGCGGGCGTGCAGCATCTCGACATCGCCGAGCGCAGGCGCCTGCCACAGGTGGATCTGTTCGCGCAGGGGCGTGTTCATGCCAGCCAGCTGCGCAGAAGGATGAAGAGCAACATGCTCGCCAGCATGCTCAGCAGTACGCTGCGGGTCAACAGAACGAGTGCGATGGCCACCAAGGCGCCCAGCAGGTACGGGTTCAGCGGGTCCAGGTCGAGCTGATGGCCGGGCAGGAAAATGATCGGCCCACAGATGGCGGTGAGCATGCCCGGTACGGCGAATCCGAGGAACTGCCGCACGTTGGAGCTCAACCGCAGCGGCAGTCGCGGTTCGAGGAACACGTAGCGGTTGAGAAACACCAGCAGCCCCATAGCGACGATCAGTAACCAGATCATGGGCGGCTCCTTGTCAACTTCTGGCACACGAAGCCCGCCGCCATGCCCAACAGGCCGGCCAGGACCAAGGCGGTTTCCCAGTGCCAGGTGCTGAACAGCACCGAGCAGAACAGCGACACCGCCACGCACACCAAGGTCGGCAGATTGCTCACGCGGGGTGCGATCAGCGCGACGAAGGTGGCGACGATGGAGAAGTCCAGACCCAACCGATCCAGGTGCGGGATGCTCTGACCGAGCACGATGCCGGCCAGGGTGAACAGGTTCCAGGCCACATAGAAGGTGAGTCCTACGCCCAAGGCGTACCAGCGGTCGAACTGTTGACGGTCGTGATGGCTGGTCAGGGCGAACAGTTCATCGGTGAGCAGAAAACCCAGGCCCAGCCGCCAGCGCGTCGGCAGGCCACAGATCACCGGCCGCATGGACAGCCCGTAGAGCAGGTGCTGCGAGGTGAGCAGCAGGGTCGTCAACAGGATCGATAGCACGCCGGCGCCGCTCTTGAGCATGCCGATCGCGACCAGTTGTGCGGCGCCGGCAAACACGATGGCTGACAGACCCTGGCCTTGCCAGGCGCTGAGGTCGGCTTCGATGGCCATGGAGCCGGCCAGCAGGCCCCAAGGCGCCACGGCCAGGGACAGTGGGACGATGGCGAGGCTGCCTTGGACGAACGCCTGGCGGTGGTGCAGTGCAGGGCTGGACATGGTGACTTCGAACGTAGGGCAGGGGTAGCCAGCATGCCAGAGCCAATGCGGCAAGGCTTGAACGATCTTGCTGCCTGGGCGCTGGCCCGGGCCGAGCCGATGACATTTTTTTCACATCCCCTTGTTAGGATCGCCGCGACCTCAAAGGAGCGATCGATGATTCAACTGTTGCGCACGCGCGCGGTAAAACTGACCTTGGCGGCCACGGCAGGCGTTGTCGTCAGTGCTTTGGGTTTCTTCGCCTGGCAGAGCTTCTATCCCGTCCAGGCCGCCGATGGTTGGCGCGTTCAGGTGCTGCACGACGACCTGGACAAGGCCGCGTCGCTGCTGCCGCTGGCCGATGGCAGTCTGCTGGTCAGCCGTGAGCTGGACGACGGCAAAGGCAGCATTCTCAAGATCACCCCTCAAGGCGAGCGTCAGGTCCTGATTGATGGGCTGTCCAAGCCTGACGGCATGACAGCGGTGGAGGGCGGCTGGGTGTTCAGCCAGGAGGGGGGGCTGGCGCCGGTCAACCTGTCCCGCGACGGTCAGCTCACAGCCCTGTTCGAAGGCGAGAACGTGCAGGGGCTGTGGAACGAGGGCGGCCACCTCTACGCCATCGAGGACCGCAAGGGCGAAGGTCGCCTGATGCGCTACGACTGGAGCACTGGCCAGGTGCAGGTGCTGCGCGCGGCGCTCACCGAAGGCGAGGGCCTTACCCGCTGTGAAGGTGGTCGTCTGCTTTATACCGAAAAAGCGGCCGGGCGCATTCGCGCACTGGGTGACAAGGGCGAGGATCCGGTGGTGGCCGAGGGCCTGCGCCATCCAACCTTCCTGTTTTGCGACCAACGCGGGTTGTGGATCAGCGAAGACTCGACCCACCGCGCCCGATTGCTGCGCATCGATGCCGATGGTCAGCAGCACACCGTCCTGTCGTTCCTCAAGGCGCCACAGTCGATCGTGCCCGACGGCCAGGGCGGTTATCTGCTCGCCGAAGGTGGACGGGATCGTGTACTACGCTTGTCGCCGTCTGCGCAGTAGCGCTCGGCGGCCTGTCCCGCCACACTGACCACCCCGATCAGGAGCAGGGCATGGCGCTTTCCTCGACCGATTTCACCACCCGGCTGCTGGTCGATGCCGGCATAGGCCCCGGCATGCGTGTACTGGATGTCGGCTGCGGCATGGGCGATGTCAGCTTCATGCTCGCCGAGCTGGTGGCGGCGGACGGGGCGGTGGTGGGCATCGACCCGTTTGCCGCCGCGCTGGCGCACGCGCGCCAGCGTCAGGTAGATGGGCATGCTGCCAACGTCGAATTCGTCGAGTGTGACCTGCATCGACTGCCGGCGTCTCTGGGGCTGTTCGACGCCATCGTTGGGCGTCGAGTGCTCATGTACCAGCCCGATGCCGTGATTGCCGTGCGCCACTTGGCCAGGCTGCTGCTGCCCGGTGGCGTGCTGGTGTTCCAGGAACATGACAGCACGCTGACGCCCGCCAGCCTCGACCCTTTCCCCTTGCATCGCCGTGCCCAGCGCTGGTTGCAGCGCATGATCGCGCATGAAGGCGCCGACGTGCACATCGGTTTCAATCTGCACCGGATCTTCAGCCAGGCCGGGTTGCAGGTCGGTCACTTGCGCGCCGAATGCCTGCTGCAGACGCCTGACAGTCCCTACGGGCTGGCGGCGATCATTCGCGCCTGCCTTCCCCGCATCATCGAGCACGGCATTGCCACCGCGCGACAGGTCAACATCGACACCCTGCAGGCGCGTCTGGACGCCGAGCGGACCGCCTCCACGGGCATCTACATTGGCGACATGGCCTTTGGGATTTGGGCACACAAGCCCTGAACAGGCCGGTGTCACGACTGCGTGACGGTACAGGCATCTCGCCAACGCCCGCATAGCGGTATACTCGCGGTCCGTTCGACTGTTATCCGAGTATTTCAATGGGTCTTTCCACTACCGCCACTTCCGAGCCGCGCCGTCTGGGCGCGCCGCTCATCGCCCTGGTCCTGTTGCTGACCGGCGCCTGGTTTCTCCAACTCAATGCCAGCTTCAAGCAGATGCTGTTGCTGCTGGTGGGCGCGGCCCTGGGGCTGACCCTCTATCACGCCGCCTTCGGCTTCACATCGGCCTGGCGCGTGTTCATCAACGAGCGGCGCGGCGCAGGGCTGCGTGCGCAGATGGTCATGCTGGCACTGGCGGTCGTGTTGTTCTTCCCGGCCTTGTCTGCCGGCAGCCTGTTCGGTAATCCAGTCAACGGACTGGTGGCGCCCGCCGGAGTGTCGGTGGTGTTCGGCGCCTTCATCTTCGGCATTGGCATGCAACTGGGCGGCGGCTGTGCATCTGGCACCTTGTTCACGGTGGGCGGCGGCAACGCGCGCATGCTGGTGACCTTGCTGTTCTTCATCATCGGCTCGGTCGCCGCGACTCACCACGCCGATTGGTGGTTCGCCTTGCCGTCGCTCCCGGCCACCTCGATCGTCAAGGCCTGGGGTGTCGGACCGGCACTGGTCGCCAGCCTTGGGCTGTTCGCGCTGATCGTGTGCGTGACGGTGATCCTGGAGCGACGTCGCCATGGTGTGCTGGAGCGGCCTGTGGGCAGCGAGCACCACGGCGTGCGGCGTTTTCTGCGCGGGCCGTGGCCGCTGCTGTGGGGGGCCATCGCTTTGGCGCTGCTGAACTACGCCACCCTGGCATTGGCCGGCCGCCCGTGGGGCATCACCTCTGCCTTCGCCCTGTGGGGCGCCAAGACCTTGAGTGGGTTGGGCGTTGATGTCGGCAGTTGGGTCTTCTGGCAGGCACCGGCCAACGCCAAGGCCCTGGCATCGCCGCTGTGGCAGGACATCACTACGGTCATGGATGTGGGCATCGTGCTCGGCGCCTTGCTCGCCGCCGGACTGGCGGGTCGGTTTGCGCCTAGCCTGAGGATTCCCTTGCCTTCGCTCGTCGCTGCGGTGATCGGGGGGCTGTTGCTGGGGTATGGCTCGCGTTTGGCCTACGGCTGCAACATCGGCGCCTATTTCAGTGGCATCGCGTCCGGCAGCCTGCACGGCTGGCTATGGCTGGTGGCCGCCTATGTCGGCAACGTGATCGGTGTGCGACTGCGTCCGCTGTTCTTCGCCGGTGAGCGACGTGCTGACAAGCTGACCGGGTGTTGAGCATCGGGCCATCAATCGTGAAGCTGAGAAACTACCTGAGCTTTATCGATAAATAGCTTTAGGTTTTCATCTTAAGCTATTGATTAATAGAACATTCCTGGTTTGAGGCTCTGATCAGCAGAGCCTCTGCTGCGAATCATCGACGGGCTACGGCATGCTGCACGCACTGTTCGTAGTACGTCTGCTTGATCGCCTTGGGCGGTAGCCTTGAACGACTGTTGTAGGTCTGTTCAGTGATGCCCATGGCGGTCATGCGCATCCAGGGCTTACCGAAGCGGCGTACCTGCAGTTTCTTGCGCGCTGCATACAGCGTGGCCCCCGACAGTTTGGACTGCTGCGCCTCAGCGGCGATCTGAGCGCCCCATCCACAGACGCTGCGATCGTTCTGGTTCAACGGCCTGGCCTGAGCGTCCCATGCCACGAAAGCCAGCGCACAGCTGGCCAGGGTTGCTAGAAATACGCGCATGTTGCTGTCCTAAGCATCTGATGAAAAAGGGAGTTTGCCTTCGCTTCTACGGCATCGGGGCCAGCAAATTGCCGTCAGGCGACGGACTGTCATACCCCTTCCAGGGACCATGGCCGCGCGAGCATGGGCTGGTTCATATGGGGCGAGGAATATCGGGTGCATCGATGTGATCGTACAACTGCATGCGTTATGATGGCCGCTGTCTTTTCACGATGAATCACAACGGCATGACAGAGCAGCACGTACAGCCGCGGACACGACGCAAGCCGCGCAGTTTGGCTCAGGAATTGGTCACGGTGCTCACCGAGCGTATCCGCAACGGCCAGCTCAAGCGCGGCGACAAGTTGCCGACCGAGTCGCAGATCATGCTCGAGGAGGGGGTCAGTCGCACCGTGGTGCGGGAAGCCATCTCGCGCTTGCAGGCAGCCGGGCAAGTCGAAACCCGTCATGGCATCGGCACCTTCGTGCTCGACGCACCGAGCGCTACCGGCTTTCGGATCGATCCTGCGACCGTCGTCACCTTGCGCGAGGTGTTGGCGGTGCTGGAGTTGCGCATCGCCCTGGAGATCGAGGCGGCCGGACTGGCCGCCCAGCGGCGCAGCGACGCGCAGTTGCAGGGCATGCGCACGGCGCTGGACGAGCTCAATGAAGGCGCCGCACAGGCCTGCGATGCGGTCTCGGCGGACTTCCAGTTCCACCTGCGCATCGCCCAGGCCAGCGGCAATCATTATTTCGCCGATATCCTCGCCCATTTGGGTACCAGCATCATCCCTCGCACCCGGCTCAATTCCGCGCGTCTGGCCCACGATGACCAGGCCCATTACCTCAGCCGCCTGAGTCATGAGCACGAGGCCATCTACGAAGCCATCGCTCGCTGTGACAGCGAGGGCGCGAAGTTGGCCATGCGCTTGCACTTGAGCAATAGCCGCGAGCGTCTGCGCCAGGCCCATGCCGCAGCCGAAGAGCAGCACGCGGGGTAGCGGACAGGGGCCTCGAGGCCCCTGGCCGTCGCGTCAGAGCGGTGCGTCACTCCACTGGCCGTTCACCAGTCGCCGCAGCCGCAGTGGATTGGCGTCCTGCAAGGCCAGTGGCAACAGCGCCTGCGGGTAGTTCTGGTAGCACACCGGGCGCAGGAAGCGGTCGATGGCCAGTGTGCCGACCGACGTGCCGCGTGCGTCGGACGTGGCGGGATAGGGGCCGCCATGGACCATCGCATCGCACACCTCGACCCCCGTGGGATAGCCGTTGATCAAGATCCTGCCGACTTTTTCCTCCAGCAACGGCACCAGCCAGGCGTAGGCCTGGAGGTCTTCGGGTTCGCCAATCAGCGTGGCCGTCAGTTGTCCACGCAGGCCCAGCAGCGCGGCGCGTAGCTGAGCGTCGTCAGCGACTTCGACCGCGACCGTGGTGGGGCCGAACACTTCTTCCTGCAGCACCGGGTCGGACGCCACCAGCAAACGGGCGTCTGCCTTGAACAGTTGCGCGTGCGCTTGGGTGCCGGTCTGGACCTGGCCGGCCAGGTGCTCGATGCCAGGATGCGCATGCAGGTGCGTCAGCCCCTTTTCGTAGCTGCGCAGGCCACCGGTATTGAGCAAGGTCTGTGCGGCTTGCTGTTGCAAATGCTGACCGACTTCGCTCAACAACTGACTGAACCCAGGGGATTTCAGGCCGATCACCAGCCCCGGATTGGTGCAGAACTGACCGGCGCCCAGGCATACCGACCCTGCAAGTTCTCGGGCAATGGCTTCCCCGCGCTGGGTCAGTGCCGCGGGCAGGACGATCACCGGATTGATGCTCGACATTTCAGCGAACACCGGAATGGGCTGGGGGCGTTCGGCGGCCATGCGGCACAGGGCATCGCCACCCTTGAGCGAGCCGGTGAAACCGACCGCCTGGATGGCGGGGTGCTTGACCAACCCTTCGCCCACGCCTGCACCGAAGACCATGTTGAACACGCCCTCAGGCATACCGGTGCGCCCGGCAGCGCGGACAATGGCGCAGCCGACCAGGTCAGCGGTGGCCATGTGCCCGCTGTGCGCCTTGAACACGACTGGGCAACCGGCCGCCAGCGCAGCGGCCGTGTCGCCACCTGCCGTGGAGAAGGCCAGCGGGAAGTTGCTGGCACCGAACACCGCTACCGGACCCACGCCGATACGCATCTGTCGAAGGTCGACGCGCGGCAGCGGCTGGCGCTGTGGCTGGGCCTGGTCGATGCGAGCGCCAAGGTAGTCGCCACGGCGCAGGACCTGGGCGAACAGGCGCATCTGACCGCTGGTACGGGCGCGTTCGCCCTGGATGCGCGCGGCGGGCAGTGCGGTTTCCTGGCAGACGATGGCGACGAAGCGGTCGTCCAGTTCATCCAGCTCGTCGGCGATGGCGTCGAGAAATTCGGCACGCCGTGTCCCAGGCAACTGACGGAATTCGGCGAAGGCGGCCGCTGCCGCGCGAGCAGCTTGATCGACTTCGCTGTCGGTGGCCTGCGCGAAGCTGAAGGGCAGTGCCTGCCCCGTACTGGCGTCCAGGCTCTGCAGACGTTGCTGGCCGGCGGCGCTGCGCTGGCCGGCGATGAAGTTGTGGCCGAGGATCTCAGGCATGGGGTGCTCCTGTGGTTGACGCTGGATGCCTGCTTACCGCCCCGTCAGGTGCGGAAGATGCAGGCCATTTTCAGGTGATGGGTGCTGGATTGAACAAGGTGATGTCGTTGTGCAGCTTGTGGCGCTCGGCCCAGGTCTGTTTGCGGCCACTGGCCACGTCCAGGTAGAAGTGGAACAGCTCCCAGCCCAGCGCCTCGATGCTCGAGCGGCCGCTGGCGATGCGTCCGGCGTCGATGTCGATCAAGTCGGGCCAGCGTTGCGCCAGTTCGCTACGGGTACACACCTTGACCACCGGCGCCATGGCCAGGCCATACGGGGTGCCGCGGCCCGTGGTGAAGACGTGCAAGTTCATGCCCGCGGCCAACTGCAGGGTGCCGCAGACGAAATCGCTAGCCGGTGTGGCGCAGAAGATCAAGCCCTTGCCGGCGACCCGCTCGCCTGGGCCGATGACGCCCTGAATGGCGCCACTTCCGGACTTGACGATCGACCCCAGGGATTTTTCGACGATGTTCGACAGGCCGCCTTTCTTGTTCCCCGGCGTGGTATTGGCGCTGCGGTCGGCTGCGCCCTGTTGCAGGTAGCGGTCGTACCAGTCCATCTCGCGCACCAGCGCCTCGGCCACCTCGGGGGTTTGTGCGCGCGAGGTGAGCATATAGATGGCGTCACGCACTTCGGTGACCTCCGAGAACAGCACCGTGGCCCCGGCGCGCACCAAGAGATCGGCGGCGAAGCCCAGCGCCGGGTTGGCGGTGATGCCGGAGAAGGCGTCGCTGCCCCCGCATTGCATGCCCAGGATCAGCTCACTGGCCGGGACCGTCTCGCGGCGGCGCTGATCGAGCTTCTTCAGCCGTGTTTCGGCCAGGTGCATGATCTGTTCGATCATCTCCACGAAGCCCAGCGAGGCATCCTGCAGGCGGTACAGCCAGGGCTCGGCGAGGTCCACGGAGGGGTCGCCCTCGTGCATGACCTGTCCTGCCTGCAATTTTTCGCAGCCCAGGCTGATCACCAGCGCTTCGCCGCCCAGATTGGGGTTGCGTGCCAGGTTGCGTACGGTGCGGATGGGGATATAGGCGTCGCGGGCATTGATGGCCACGCCACAGCCGTAGCTGTGGGTGAGGGCGACGACGTCGTCGACATTGGGATAGCGCGGCAGCAACTCGGCGCGAATGCGCTTGACGGCGTGGTCGAGCACACCCGTCACGCACTGCACGGTGGTGCTGATGCCGAGGATGTTGCGGGTGCCGACGGTGCCATCGGCGTTGCGATAGCCCTCGAAGGTGAAGCCCTCCAGGGGTGGCAAGGCCGCTGGCACGGCATTGCACCGGGGCAGGCTGTCGAGTTCAGGCGCAGCAGGCATCGACAACTGGGTTTCCTGTACCCAACTGCCCTGGCGCAGGTCCTGGAGGGCGTAGCCGATGATTTGCCCATAACGCCGCACCGGCTCGCCTTGGCGGATGTCGACGGTGGCCACCTTGTGGCTTTGTGGTACGCCCTCGATCAGGGTCAGGCCATCGGCGAACCGCGCGCCTTCGCCCAGCCCGCCGTCGTTGACCACCACCACGACATTGTCATCGTCGTGCAGGCGGACGTAGCGGGGTGACTCGGAATGTTCGATCAACTGCATGCTCAGGCCCTTTTTGTCATTCATCTCAGGCGTTCATCCGGCGTTCTTGCTTCAGCTCATCGGCGTGCGGTCGCCAGCCCGCCAGTGGGCGCGGCGGCAGGCTTGGGCGGATCCTTGAGCTCGATACGCTTGATCGGTCCAACGATCACCAGGTAGCTGAACACCGCCACCAGCGCGTTGGCGCCGACATACACCAGCGCCCACTTGAACGAGCCGGTGGCGCTGATGATGTAGCCGATGACAATCGGTGTGGTGATCGAGGCGATGTTGCCGAAGGTGTTGAACAGCCCGCCCGAGAGACCGGCGATCTGCTTGGGCGAGGTATCGGCGACCACGGCCCAGCCCAGCGCGCCGATGCCTTTGCCGAAGAAGGCCAGGGTCATGAAGCCGACCACCATCCACTCGGCCTCGACATAGTTGCAGAACACCATGGTGGTGGAGAGCATGAGGCCGCAGACGATCGGCAGCTTGCGCGAGAAGGTCAGCGAGTTGCCGCGTCGCAGCAGCCAATCCGACAGTACGCCGCCCAACACACCACCGATGAAGCCGCAGATGGCCGGCAAGGAGGCGATGAAGCCCGCCTTGAGGATGGTCATGCCGCGCTCTTGCACCAGGTACACCGGAAACCAGGTCAGGAAGAAGTAGGTGATGGCATTGATGCAGTATTGGCCGAGGTAGACCCCCAGCAGCATGCGACTGGTGAGCAGTTGCTTGATGTAGCCCCATTTCGGTCCGTCGTTGCCGCGTTTCTGGTCCATGTCCACCAGGCCGCCGTTGCGTTCGATGTGTTCGAGTTCGGCCAGGCTGATACGCGGGTGCTGGCGTGGGTTGTAAATGGTTTTCATCCACACCGCCGAGAACAGGATGCCCAGGCCACCCATGACCACGAACACATGTTCCCAGCCGAAACTGAACACGATCCAGCCCATGAGCGGGGCGAACAGGGCGGTGGCGAAATACTGCGCCGAGTTGAAGATCGCCGAGGCGGTGCCGCGCTCGGCGGTGGGAAACCAGGCCGCGACGATGCGGGCGTTGCCCGGGAACGACGGGGCTTCGGCGAAGCCGACCAGAAAGCGCAGGGTGAACAGCGTGACCACCGCCCAGGCGACCGGCAGGCCGCCGACGAAGCCTTGCAGCAGGGTGAACAGCGACCAGGTGAAGATGCTGAAGGCGTAGACATTCTTCGAACCGAAGCGATCGAGCAGCCAGCCACCGGGAATCTGTCCGGCCACGTAGGCCCAGCCGAATGCCGAGAAGATGTAGCCCAGAGTGACTGCGTCGATGCCCAGGTCCTTCTGCAGGCTGGAGCCGGCGATCGCGATGGTGGCGCGGTCGGCATAGTTGATCGTGGTCACCAGGAACAGCATGAACAGGATCAAGTAGCGCACGTGCGTTGTTTTCGTCGCTTGCATGCGGTTGAACTCCCACTAGTTATTGTTGTGCGGGGCGGTCGAATTGTAGGCCGGAGCAACTGTGCTCCGGCGGCGGCCTATGCTGGCCGCAGGGCTGTGCCTATTGCGGGCCCATCTTGTCCATCAGCGCGGCGAGCATATGGTATTCATCGTCGGTCAGGTCGGTCAGCGGTGTGCGCACGGGACCGGCGTCATAGCCGGCGATACGGGCACCGGCCTTGACGATGCTCACGGCGTAGCCAGCCTTGCGGTTGCGGATGTCCAGATACGGCAGGAAGAAGTCATCGATCAGTTTGCCGACGGTCGCGTGGTCGTCGCGGGCGATGGCGTTGTAGAAATCCATGGCGGTCTTGGGCACGAAATTGAACACGGCCGAGGAATACACCGGCACGCCCAGTGCCTTGTAAGCCGCTGCATAGACTTCAGCAGTCGGCAGGCCGCCCAGATAGCTCAGCCGATCGCCCAAGCGACGGCGGATCGACACCATGCGCTCGATGTCGCCCAGGCCATCCTTGTAGCCCACCAGGTTCGGGCAGCGTTCGGCAAGCTGTTCCAACTGGGTTGCGTTCAGCCGGCAGACGTTACGGTTGTACACCACGACGCCGATCTTGACCGACTTGCACACCGCCTCCACATGGGCGGCTACCCCGTCCTGGCTGGCTTCGGTGAGGTAGTGCGGCAGCAGCAGCAGCCCTTTGGCGCCCAGGCGCTCGGCTTGCTGTGCATATTCGATGGCCTGGCGAGTGGCGCCACCGACCCCGGCCAGGATCGGAACCGAGGTGGCGCAGGTGTCCACGGCAGTCTTGATCACTTGGCTGTATTCGCTGGCAGCGAGGGAGAAGAACTCGCCGGTGCCGCCAGCGGCGAACAGCGCGCTGGCGCCGTAGGGGGCGAGCCATTCCAGGCGCTTGGCGTAACCGGCGGGATTGAAGTCGCCGTGAGCGTCGAAGTCGGTGACCGGGAAGGACAGCAAGCCGTGGGAGAGGATGGATTTCAGTTCTTGTGGATTCATTGTTGGAAGCATCCTATGGCGCTAGAGGGTTCAAGGCTAGAGGTAAGTTATCGTACAACTGAGATTCTGCAAAGAGGTCTGTTGAAAAATTTCGATGCCAGGCGACGGAGATTTGAAGGATGACAAGCAGGCCCGCTGTTCGACGAGCACCGAGCATTTTCAGCTAAGTGCGCACGGTTGCATTTATTTGGGAAGGGCGGGTAGGCGTGTGTCCAGGTTTAGATCGACTACTTGAAGGTTCAAGCAAGACTAGGCCAGGTCATCGTATGTCTAAGGCGTAGGGCCGTGATGAGTGCTGACCAGGTCTGGTTCGCAGGTCAAAGGCAGACAGTCCCACTGCGGAACGACATTGCGTCGTCCCGCGATCAGGGTATCAAGTACGAGATCAGGCCGCCTGATGGCGTTTTCCGGCCTGAGCTTTACGTACCTGGGCGCGGCACGCCTCGCCAAAGGCCTGGAACAATTTGATCGAATCCGGGTTCTTCGCGGCCTGCCATTCCGGATGCCACTGCACCGCGAACAGGAAGGGCGAAAGGTTTGGTGCATGGATGGCCTCGACCAGACCGTCTTCGGCACGCGCAATGGGCTGCAAGCCTTCCCCGAGGTTGCGCAAGCCTTGACCGTGCAGCGAGTTCACCCGGATCTGATCGCTACCCAGGGTGTCGCGCAGCCAGGTGCCTGGTTCAATGGTGACGCTGTGGGAAGCGGCATACTGCACCTCGACCGGATCATCAGGATTTTCCCGATGGTCGTTGAACCCGGGCTCGGCGTAGACCTTCTGATAGATGTCGCCACCGAGGGCCACGTTGATTTCCTGCATGCCACGGCAGATGCCGAAGATGGGCAGGCCACGGGCGATGGCCAGTTGTACCAGGGGGATGTCGAACAGGTCGCGATCCTTGTCCTGCGCTTTGCCGGGCGTTTCGTTCTGCTGACCGTACAGGGTCGGATCGATGTTGCTGCCAGCGCCGGTCAGGTACACGCCATCTGCCATATCCAGGTAGGCTTCGAGCGCCTCCGTACCACAGCAAGTGGGGACCAGAACCGGGATGCAGTCGGCGAAGTCGACCAGGGGCGTGATGTACTTGTGGGTCATGACCTGGTAGTCGTGACCTTTGCGCTCTTGGGTGCCCATGGTCAT
Source organism: Pseudomonas sp. RAC1 (assembly GCF_030658255.1). Classification (NCBI taxonomy): domain Bacteria; kingdom Pseudomonadati; phylum Pseudomonadota; class Gammaproteobacteria; order Pseudomonadales; family Pseudomonadaceae; genus Pseudomonas; species Pseudomonas sp. RAC1. Next base: position 75,488 of record NZ_JAUTXS020000010.1, on the reverse strand, counting down.
CAGGACGACGGGTTTGCGCAGGGCGGGTTGTTTGTTGCCAATGTTGCTGTTGGACATATGTCACCTTGGGACAGGTACTACCTGTCGTTGTTATGCAGGCGCGCGGCCTGAAGCCTGAAGTGCGCGGCCTGAAGCCCCGAGCACTGCCGGCGCAGCGATTGGCTGCGAAACCGGTCGGGGCATGGGATCTAGCTTGCCAGAGCCGTTCGATATGTCAAACGACTGAGCGAGCGGTTTAACGCGGTTTTCCGGGGTGTGCAGGGCTGCATGCCCGAGGCTGTAGGGGTTTGCCAGGGGCGCGGGTCAATAATAATTAACGATGCAGTTGGATCATTGCAGCGTTGCAATGAAGCGCAATGACCGCATGTGGTGATCGTCAGATTTGACAATGTGGCGGTGCTGGCCGAAGAGTGTCTGCCATGCCACCGACCCGCTATCACTGCAAGGAGCCGTGTATGTCCGTGTCCATCGAACCCTTGATTCGTGTGCCTCTGGCCGAGTTGCAGGCGCTGTTGCAGCAGGTTTTCCAACGTCACGGCTGCAGCGAAGCGGTGGCCGGTGTGCTCGCCGCTAATTGCGCGAGCGCCCAGCGTGACGGCGCGCACAGCCATGGCGTGTTCCGTATGCCGGGATACGTTTCGACCTTGGCCAGCGGTTGGGTCGACGGGCGTGCGGTGCCTGAGGTCAACGATGTCGCGGCGGCCTTCGTGCAGGTCGATGCCAAGGGCGGTTTTGCCCAGCCGGCCCTGGCTGCGGCCCGGCAACTGCTGGTGCACAAGGCACGTAGCGCTGGCATTGCGGTGCTGGCGATACACAACTCCCATCATTTCGCGGCGCTGTGGCCGGACGTCGAACCGTTCGCCGAAGAGGGCCTGATCGCCCTGAGCGTGGTCAACAGCATGACCTGCGTGGTGCCCCATGGCGCGCGCAAACCCTTGTTCGGCACCAACCCGATTGCCTTCGCCGCGCCCTGCGCCGGGCATCCGCCAATCGTCTTCGACATGGCCACCAGCGCCATGGCCCATGGCGATGTGCAGATCGCTGCGCGTCAGGGTGAGCAACTGCCGACCGGCGTGGGGGTTGATGCCGCCGGTGAGCCGACCACCGATCCCCAGGCGATGCTCGACGGCGGCGCCTTGCTGCCGTTCGGCGGACACAAGGGGTCGGCGCTGTCGATGATGGTCGAGCTCCTGGCCGCAGGGCTGACGGGCGGGCACTTTTCGTGGGAGTTCGACTGGTCTCAGCACCCCGGCGCGAAGACGCCCTGGACCGGCCAATTGATCATTGTCATCGACCCGGCCAAGAGCACAGCCACCCCGTTTTCCTACCGCAGCGCCGCGTTGGTGGAGCAGATGCACGCCGCGGGCTTGTCACGCTTGCCGGGGCAGCGGCGGTTCATCGAGCGTGAGCTGTCGTCAGACCGAGGCGTAACGGTCACCGAGGTACAGTGGCTGGAGCTGCAAGGGATGCTGGAGAGGCAAGTCGACGAGTGAATGGTTCGCTTGATTTTAGTGGCTCAAGACAGCATGACTTCAGCTCGGTCTCTTGGTCGATTCCAGCAAGGCACAGGCCTTCGATTTTTCGTACCAAAGTTCGCAAGGTATGTGCCAATGCGCACTGGGAATTTCAGTGGGAACTGGCATCTGAGCGATCAAAAAACTTGGCACGCTTAGACAATAGGAAACTGCCGAGGAGTATCAAAGCCCAGCCCCACCAAGCACCGTCCAAGTGAAGAAATCGTTTAACGCCCAGTGTTGACCAAACGGCTACACCTACCATGATTAATGCGAGACCTAAACTCCTACGAATGCGAGGCGATTCGCACAGCCACTCCAGCAGGAAACCTATCAGTAGTAGTGCAAGTGCCAGGTAGATTTCAGTCATTTCAAATCTAGATAATGAGCATGGTAGTTGATACTTGAGGTCCGATACCACCTTTAACCTCAGCCTGGAGAACTACCATAACATCGCCGGCATGGTAGGGAGTCAGCGCTTTCCGAGTCGCGAACGCCGCTGCACTACCGGATACGCCGCCTACGGCCCCCTTGGCCAATTTGCCAGATACCTTCGGCATTGCCCACCCGGCGCCCCGGGCAACGATCAAGCCGACCAGTGATGCAATGGTGATTTTGTTTTCGTTAAGTCTGTCGGCTTGCTGTCTGCTGAGAGGTCTGGAAACAGAGACTTGCAGTGTGCAAACACGTTCATCAGCAAGCATTCGCTCGTAAAGCTCTCGCATGGCACTCACCACTTTATAGTGTGCTCCATGGACGGAGGGGAGATTGGTTTCGGGGAAGTCGCAGCATTCCCCAGGTCTTATGATAAATACACTTACATCAAACGCTATGGCGTAACGACCGATAGAGTGATACGTCCTTTCAGGTTTCATGACCTCTCCGGGTGGGGCCTGTATAACGTCGATACTGCAACGACAACAAGATAAATCGTTGCGCAGGCACAGCAAGACGGCCCTTTCTGAAAGATCCGTGGTGCGTTTCCGCTCAATTTTCCATGCTGTCATAACCCTCGGCATTGCAACGCCGCACACCCACCTTGCACATCCAGTGATGTTCCTCGCTCGCTCCTGCAGGTATGCTCGGGCCTGTCCTTCCGACTGTCCTGATTCCAAGGAGCTGCGCGCTGTGTTCAAACATGTCGATGCCTATGCCGGCGACCCGATTCTCTCGTTGATGGAGGCCTTCAAGGTCGATTCGCGGACCGACAAGGTCAATCTGAGTATCGGCCTGTACTACGACGAAGCCGGCGTGGTGCCGCAGTTGGCGTCGGTGAGCGAAGTCGAGAAGCGTCTGGCCGGCCAGCCGCACGAGGCGTCGCTGTACCTGCCGATGGAAGGCCTGGCCAGCTACCGCCAGGCGATCCAGGCGCTGCTGTTCGGTGCAGACCACCCCGCAATCATCGAGGGCCGAGTGGCCACGGTGCAGACGGTTGGCGGTTCGGGGGCGCTGAAAGTCGGCGCCGACTTCCTCAAGCGCTACTTCCCGCAGGCCGAGGTCTGGGTCAGCGATCCAACCTGGGACAACCACCGCGCCATCTTCGAAGGCGCCGGATTCAAGGTCCATACCTACCCGTATTTCGACCCAGCCACCCGTGGCCTCGACTTCGAGGGCATGTTGGCGAGCCTGCAGGCGCTGACGCAACAGAGCATCGTGCTGCTGCACCCGTGCTGCCATAACCCGACGGGCGTCGATCTGAGCCAGGACCAATGGCAGCAGGTGGTCGAAGTGGTCAAGGCGCGCCAATTGATCCCGTTCCTCGACATCGCCTACCAAGGCTTCGGCGAGGGCTTGGTCGAGGACGCCTACGCCATCCGCGAAATGGCCCGTGCCGGCGTGCCTTGCCTGGTCAGCAATTCCTTCTCGAAGATCTTCTCGCTGTACGGCGAGCGGGTAGGGGGGCTGTCGGTGGTCTGTGACGACATCGCCAGCGCGCACAGCGTGCTGGGTCAGCTCAAGGCGACCGTGCGCCGCAACTACTCCAGCCCGCCCAGCCATGGCGCGCTGCTGGTCGCCGGCGTGCTGGGCGACGCGCAGTTGAACGCGCAATGGCAAGCGGAAGTCGGCGCCATGCGCACGCGGATCCTGGCCATGCGCCAAGGCCTGGTCGAGGCATTGGCCCGACACCTGCCAGGCCAGGACGTCCAGTTCTTCCTGCGCCAACGCGGCATGTTCAGCTACACCGGCTTCAGCCCCGAGCAGGCGCGTCGTCTACGTGACGAGTTCGGTGTGTACATTCTCGACAGCGGTCGAGTGTGCATGGCCGGGCTGCGCGAGGATAACCTGCAGCGCGTCGCCGAGGCCTTCGCGGCGGTGCAGCAGGGCTGATGTCAGCGCCCTCTGGAAGCGGCGCCACGCCGTTCCAGAGGGCAGCGTTTCCCTGCTACACCCATCCCTCATGCCAACAGGGCTTCGCATTCGCCCCCATTCAGTGCACAATCGCGCCCCTCTTTTTCGGTTGGGGGTGGCGTGAGTCTCGTGTCTCGCCATGCTCAGCCTGTTGCAGTCTTGCGAGTGGAGTTGCACCCGGATGAATGAGCAGGCCCAAAGCGTCGAGCAACGCTTCGAATCGACCCAACACGCTGCCCTCGGCAGTTGGTCACGTCAAGACACCACCTGGATGCTGGGCCTGTTCGGCACGGCCATTGGTGCCGGTACGCTGTTCCTGCCGATCAACGCCGGTCTTGGTGGCTTCTGGCCGCTGCTGGTCTTGGCTGCGCTGGCATTTCCCATGACCTACTATGCGCACCGGGCCTTGACCCGCTTCGTGCTCTCCGGCAGCAAGGAAGGCGACATCACCCAAGTGGTCGAAGAGCATTTCGGCATCACTGCTGGCGCGCTGATCACCGTGCTGTACTTCTTCGCCATCTTCCCGATCCTGCTGATCTACAGCGTGGCGCTGACCAACACCGTGGCCAGCTTCATGGAGCACCAACTGCACATGACCCCACCACCGCGGGCGATCCTGTCGTTCGTGCTGATTCTCGGCCTGCTGGCTATCGTGCGCTGCGGCGAGCAGGCCACGGTCAAGGTCATGAGCCTGCTGGTGTATCCGTTCATCGTCGCCCTGGCGCTGTTGGCGCTGTACCTGGTGCCGCATTGGAATGGTGGCATCCTCGATACCGCGCACCAGGTGCCGTCCGGCTCGTCGCTGCTGCATACCCTGTGGCTGGCGATTCCGGTGATGGTGTTCTCGTTCAACCATTCGCCGATCATTTCGGCGTTCGCCGTGGACCAGAAACGCCGCTACGGTGCCCATGCCGATGAGCGCAGCGGGCAGATCCTGGCGCGGGCGCACCTGCTGATGGTGGCGATGGTGCTGTTCTTCGTGTTCAGTTGTGTTCTGACCTTGAGCAGTGCGCAACTGGCCGAAGCCAAAGCGCAGAACCTGTCGATCCTGTCGTACCTGGCCAACCATTTCAGCAATCCGGCCATCGCTTTCGCCGCGCCGCTGATCGCCTTCGTGGCCATCGCCAAGTCGTTCCTGGGCCACTACATCGGCGCCAGCGAAGGCCTCAAAGGCATCATCGCCAAGACCGGCGCTCGCCCGGGCGCCAAGACCCTGGATCGTGTCGTGGCGGTGCTGATGCTGGTGGTGTGCTGGATCGTCGCCACGCTCAACCCGAGCATCCTGGGCATGATCGAGTCGCTCGGTGGTCCGATCCTGGCGGTGCTGCTGTTCCTGATGCCGATGTATGCCATTCGCCGCGTGCCGTCGATGCGCAAATACAGCGGCGCGCTGTCGAACCTCTTCGTCGTGGCGATCGGCCTGGTAGCCTTGAGCTCGGTGGTCTACGGCCTGCTGGCCTGAGTGAGTCAAAGCCTGCGGGCTTGCCCGCTTGCAGGCTGGCGCTAAAAACGATTAACTCGGGATCCTTTTCAAACCCATAAGGATTCGCGCCATGGCTCAAGTGACTCTCAAAGGCAACCCGGTTCAGGTCAACGGCGAGCTGCCCAAGGTCGGTGCCCAGGCGCCGGCCTTCTCCCTGGTTGGCGAAGGTCTGGCCGACAAGTCGCTCCAGGACTATGCCGGCAAGCGCAAAGTGCTGAACATCTTCCCCAGTGTCGACACCCCCACGTGCGCCACCTCGGTGCGTAAATTCAACGCCCAGGCCAACGACCTGCCCAACACCGTGGTGCTGTGCATCTCGGCCGACCTGCCGTTCGCCCAGGCCCGTTTCTGCGGCGCCGAGGGCCTGACCAACGTGCACAACCTGTCCACGCTGCGCGGACGTGAGTTCATCGAGCAATACGGCGTAGCCATTGCCGATGGTCCGCTGGCAGGCCTGACCGCCCGTGCCGTGGTAGTGCTGGACGAACAGGACAAGGTCCTGCACGCCGAACTGGTCAAGGAAATCGCCGACGAGCCGAACTACGACGCGGCGCTGGCTGTCCTCAAGTAAGCCTGGGTCAACGCCGCTGCGCGCTGTGCACGCGGCAGCCTCGCTGAAAAGACGCGGCAATACGGCCCGGACGCCTTTCCGGGCCGTTTTCATTTAAAGTTCATTGTTTTAGCAACGTCAGCCAATGGTAAATCCCTGGTAAAGCTCCTTTGCTAAACCGATGCCAGTGCTTATCGTTCAGCCTCTCCGGCCGCCACTCTCTGAACAAGGTTCGTTCAATCCATGCAAGCTTCCGTTTCCCGCTCCCCCCGTCGCTGGCTGATCGGCCTGCTGATCCTGCTGCTGGTGGCCCTGCTGGCCTGGTGGCTGTGGCCTGCGGCTGCGCCCAAGCACACGGACCCGGCGGTACGCATGGGCAAGGGCGGGCGACCGGGTTTCGGCGCGTCCAGCGATCCAGTGCCCGTGCGCGTGGAGCCGGTCCGCGTCGGTGATTTCCCGCTGTATTACAAAGCCTTGGGCACCGTGACGGCGACCAGCACGGTCAACGTACGCAGCCGCGTCGCTGGCGAGCTGGTGAAGATTCACTTCACCGAGGGCCAGCAGGTGAAGGCCGGTGACCTGCTCGCCGAGATCGACCCGCGGCCTTATCGCATCGCCCTGCAACAGGCCGAAGGCACCCTGGCGCAGAACCAGGCGCAGCTCAAGAATGCCCAGGTCGATGTGGCCCGCTACAAAGGCCTCTACGCCGAAGACAGCATCGCCAAGCAGACCCTGGACACCGCCGAGGCTCAGGTCGGTCAGTTCCAGGGGCTGGTCAAGACCAACCAGGCGGCGGTCAACGATGCGCGGTTGAACCTGGAGTTCAGCCAGATCCGTGCCCCGATCAGCGGGCGTCTGGGCCTGCGTCAACTGGACCTGGGCAACCTGGTGGCGGCCAACGACACCACGGCGCTGGTGGTGATTACCCAGACCGAGCCGATCAACGTCGTCTTCACCCTCCCGGAAACCGAACTGGGCACCGTGCTGGAGCGCTATCGCAGCGGCGCACGGTTGACCGTCGAAGCCTGGGACCGGGGCGACAGCAAGCTGCAGGCCACCGGCGTGCTCGGCAGCCTCGACAACCAGATCGACACCAGTACCGGCACCCTCAAGTTCAAGGGCCTGTTCGAGAACAAGGACCGGGCCCTGTTCCCCAACCAGTTCGTCAACGTGCGCCTGCTGGCCGACACCCTCAAGCAGGTGGTGCTGGCCCCGGCAGCGGCGATCCAGTTCGGTAACGACGGCACCTTCGCCTATGTGGTCGGCGCCGACGACAAGGTCAATGTGCGCAAGCTCAAGGTCGGTGCCAGCGATGGCATCAACAGCGTGATTCTCGACGGCCTCAAGGATGGCGAGCGCCTGGTCCTGGAAGGCACCGACCGCCTGCGCGAAGGCACCCAGGTCGAGATCGTCGACGACAGTTCACAGGTGCCCGCCACTGCGGGTCAGCACCTGCAAGGCCAGGAAACCAAGGATGCCACCCAGGCCGGTGAGTCGAGCAAGGCGGGGGCATGAACATCTCGCGGCTGTTCATCCTGCGCCCGGTCGCCACCACGCTGACCATGCTGGCCATCGTGCTGGCTGGCCTGATCGCCTACACCCTGCTGCCGGTGGCGGCCTTGCCGCAGGTGGACTATCCCACCATCCGGGTCATGACCCTGTACCCCGGCGCCAGCCCGCAAGTGATGACCAGCGCGGTCACCGCACCGCTGGAACGTCAGTTCGGCCAGATGCCGGGGCTGAGCCAGATGGCCTCGACCAGCTCCGGCGGCGCCTCGGTCCTGACCCTGCGCTTCAACCTGGACATGAACATGGATGTCGCCGAGCAGCAGGTGCAGGCGGCGATCAATGCCGCCAGCAACCTGCTGCCCAGCGACTTGCCGGCGCCGCCGGTGTACAACAAGGTCAACCCGGCCGACACGCCGGTGCTGACCCTGGCCATCAGCTCGCGCACGCTGCCCTTGCCCAAACTCAACGACCTGGTCGATACCCGGGTGGCGCAGAAGATCGCGCAGATCAGCGGCGTCGGCATGGTCAGCATCGCCGGTGGCCAGCGCCAGGCGGTGCGCATCAAGGTCAATGTCGATGCCTTGGCGGCCAACGGCCTGAGCCTGGACGACGTGCGTACGCTGGTCGGCGCCTCCAACGTCAATCAGCCCAAGGGCAACTTCGACGGGCCGACGCGGGTGTCGATGCTCGACGCCAACGACCAACTGCGCTCCCCAGAGGAATACGCCAACCTCATCCTCAAGTACAGCAACGGCGCGCCGCTGCGTTTGAAGGACGTCGCCGAGATCGTCGATGGCGCCGAAAACGAACGCCTGGCCGCCTGGGCCAATGAAAACCACGCCGTGCTGCTGAACATCCAGCGTCAGCCTGGGGCCAACGTCATCGATGTGGTCGACCGCATCAAGACGATGTTGCCGTCGATCACCGACAACCTCCCGGCGGGCCTGGACGTCAGCGTGCTCACCGATCGCACCCAGACCATCCGCGCCGCCGTGCGCGACGTCCAGCATGAACTGCTGTTCGCCATTGCCCTGGTGGTGATGGTCACCTTCCTGTTCCTGCGCCGCTTCAGCGCCACGATCATTCCTTCCATTGCCGTGCCGCTGTCGCTGGTCGGCACCTTCGGTGTGATGTACCTGGCCGGCTTCTCCATCAACAACCTCACGCTGATGGCCCTGACCATCGCGACAGGATTCGTGGTGGACGATGCCATCGTCATGCTGGAGAACATCTCGCGCCATATCGAGGAAGGCGAAACGCCGCTGCAGGCCGCGCTCAAGGGCGCGCGGCAGATCGGTTTCACCTTGATTTCGCTGACGTTCTCGTTGATCGCGGTGCTGATCCCCTTGCTGTTCATGGCCGATGTGGTCGGCCGGCTGTTCCGTGAGTTCGCCATTACCCTGGCGGTGGCGATCCTGATCTCGCTGGTGGTGTCGCTCACCCTGACACCGATGATGTGCGCACGGCTGCTCAAGCGCGAGCCCCGGGAAGAGGAACAGGGCCGTTTCTACCGCGCCAGCGGTGCCTGGATCGACTGGTTGATCGAGCGCTACAGCCATGGCCTGCGCTGGGTACTGCGGCATCAACCGCTGACGCTGCTGGTCGCGCTGGCCTCGTTGGCGCTCACCGTCGTGCTCTACGTCATCGTGCCCAAGGGCTTTTTCCCGGTGCAGGACACCGGCGTCATCCAGGGCATTTCCGAGGCGCCGCAGTCGATCTCGTTCGCCGCCATGAGCGAGCGTCAGCAGGCGCTGAGCCAGGTGATTCTGCAGGATCCGGCGGTGCAGAGCTTGTCGTCCTATATCGGTGTGGACGGCGACAACGCCACCCTCAACAGCGGTCGCCTGCTGATCAACCTCAAGCCCCATGCCGAGCGCGACGTCACCGCCAGCCAGGTGATCGCCCGGCTGCAGCCGCAACTCGAGCGCCTGGTCGGCATCCGCCTGTTCATGCAGCCGGTGCAGGACCTGAGCATCGAGGACCGCGTCAGCCGCACCCAGTACCAGTTCAGCCTGTCGTCGCCCGATCCGGACATGCTCGCCGAATGGAGCGGCAAGTTGGTGCACGCGCTGCAGCAGCGCTCCGAGCTGACCGACGTGGCCAGCGACCTGCAGGACAAGGGGCTGCAGGTATACCTGGCGATCGACCGCGACATGGCCAGCCGCCTGGGCATCAGCGTGGCGCAGATCACCAACGCGTTGTACGACGCCTTCGGTCAGCGACAGATTTCCACCATCTACACCCAGGCCAGCCAGTACCGCGTGGTGCTGCAGGCCCAGGCGGCCGCCAACATCGGTCCGCAGATGCTGGAATCGATCCACGTCAAGGCCGCCGATGGCGGACAGGTACGCCTGTCGGCGCTGGCCCGGATCGAGCAGCGCCAAGCGCAGTTGGCAATTTCCCACATCGGCCAATTCCCGGCGGTGATGATGTCCTTCAACCTCGGCCAGGGCGTTTCGCTGGGCGAAGCGGTGCAGGTGATCGAACAGGTGCAGCACGACATCGGCGTGCCGCTGGGGGTGCAGACGCGCTTCCAGGGCGCCGCCGAGGCCTTCCAGGCCTCGCTGTCGAGCACCTTGCTGCTGATTCTCGCCGCCGTCGTGACCATGTACATCGTGCTCGGCGTGCTCTATGAGAGCTACGTTCATCCCGTGACCATTCTGTCGACGCTGCCTTCGGCGGCGGTCGGGGCGTTGCTGGCGTTGCTCATCAGCGGCAATGACCTGGGCATGATCGCGATCATCGGCATCATCCTGTTGATCGGCATCGTCAAGAAGAACGCGATCATGATGATCGACTTCGCCCTGGAGGCCGAACGTCACCAAGGCATGAGCCCGCAGGAGGCGATCTACCAGGCCGCGTTGCTGCGCTTCCGGCCGATCCTGATGACCACCTTGGCCGCGCTGTTCGGTGCCTTGCCGCTGATGCTGGCCACGGGCTCCGGCGCCGAGCTGCGCCAGCCCCTGGGCCTGGTGATGGTCGGTGGATTGCTGGTGAGCCAAGTGCTGACCCTGTTCACCACTCCGGTCATCTACCTGTACTTCGACCGCCTCTCGCGCCGCTGGCGGCGCAGCCCCGCGCTGGAGACTCAGGTATGAGTGGCAAGCGCGAAGCGGCGAGCGGCGAGCTGATTGCGAAGCGCTCGGGCACGACACGCGCAGACGCCGCGGCTTGCCGCTTGCCGCTTGAGGCGTACAGTTCGCCGCGACCGGTAGGGAGCGCTCGATGAACCTGTCCGGCCCGTTCATTCGTCGGCCCGTGGCGACCATGCTGCTGAGCCTGGCGATCATGCTGCTTGGCGGCGTGAGTTTCGGTCTGCTGCCGGTTTCGCCGCTGCCGCAGATGGACTTCCCAGTCATCGTGGTGCAGGCCAGCCTGCCGGGGGCCAGCCCGGAGGTCATGGCCTCGACCGTGGCCACGCCGCTGGAACGCAAGCTGGGCAGCATTGCCGGGGTCAACGTGCTGACCAGCAATTCCAGCCAAGGCTCCACGCGAGTGATCATCGGCTTCGAGCTGGGCCGCGACATCGACGGTGCCGCGCGTGAGGTCCAGGCTGCGATCAACGCCACGCGCAACCTGTTGCCCAGCGGCATGCGCAGCATGCCGACCTACAAGAAGGTCAATCCGTCGCAGGCGCCGATCATGGTGCTGTCGCTGACCTCCGACGTCCTGTCCAAAGGCCAGCTGTACGACCTGGCGGACACCATCCTGTCCCAGAGCCTGTCACAGGTCACCGGGGTGGGCGAGGTGCAGATCGGCGGCAGCTCGTTGCCAGCGGTGCGCATCGAGCTGGAACCGCAACTGCTCAACCAGTACGGGCTGTCCCTGGACGAAGTACGCACCGCGGTGGCCAATGCCAACCAGCGCCGCCCCATGGGGTTCGTCGAGGATGACCAGCGCAACTGGCAGGTGCGTGCCAACGACCAACTGGAAAAGGCCGATGACTACAAACCCCTGGTGATCCGCCAGCAGAACGGCGCGATCCTGCGCCTGGGGGATGTGGCCAAGGTCCGCGATGGTGTCGAGAACCGCTACAACAGTGGTTTCTTCAACAACGATGCGGCGGTGCTGCTGGTCATCAACCGCCAGGCCAACGCCAACATCATCGAGACCGTGCAGCAGATCAAGGACCAGCTCCCGGCCTTGCAGTCGCTGCTGCCGGCCAGCGTCAAGCTCAACGTGGCCATGGACCGCTCGCCGGTGATCAAAGCGACGCTCAAGGAAGCCGAACACACCCTGCTGATCGCCGTGGTGCTGGTGATCCTGGTGGTCTACCTGTTCCTGGGCAACCTGCGCGCCTCGTTGATTCCCAGCCTTGCGGTGCCGGTGTCGTTGGTGGGTACGTTCGCGGTCATGTACCTGTGTGGCTTCTCGCTCAACAACCTGTCGCTGATGGCGCTGATCCTCGCCACCGGACTGGTGGTGGACGACGCCATCGTGGTGCTGGAGAACATCTCACGGCATATCGAGAACGGCGAGAAACCCATGCGTGCGGCATTTCTCGGCGCCAAGGAGGTCGGTTTCACGCTGCTGTCGATGAACGTCTCGCTGGTGGCGGTGTTCGTTTCCATCCTGTTCATGGGTGGCATCGTGCGCGGGTTGTTCCAGGAGTTCTCGATCACCTTGGCGGCCGCGATCCTCGTTTCGCTGCTGGTGTCGCTGACCCTCACGCCCATGCTGTGCTCGCGCTGGCTCAAGCCGCACACCGCGCGCCAGCAGACACGCCTGCAGCGCTGGAGCGACCGGCAGCACCAGCGCATGGTCGCTGGCTATGACCGCAGCCTGGGCTGGGCCTTGCGCCATCGGCGCCTCACGTTGCTCAGCCTGCTGGCGACCATCGTGCTCAACGTTGCCCTCTACGTGATCGTGCCCAAGACCCTGATGCCGCAGCAGGACACCGGTCAGTTGCAGGGCTTCGTGCGCGGCGACGATGGCCTGTCGTTCAGCGTCATGCAGCCGAAAATGGAAACCTATCGACGCGCGCTGCTGGCCGACCCGGCCGTGCAGAGCGTGGCCGGCTTCATCGGCGGCAATAGCGGCACCAACAACGCCTTCGTGCTGGTGCGCCTCAAGCCCATCGGCGAGCGCAAGGAAAACGCCCAGAAAGTCATCGACCGGCTGCGCAAGGAGCTGCCGAAAGTGCCGGGCGGGCGGCTGTACCTGATGGCCGACCAAGACCTGCAACTGGGCGGCGGCGGGCGTGACCAGAGCTCCTCGCAGTACCTGTACACCCTGCAGAGTGGCGATCTGGCAGCCCTGCGTGAGTGGTTCCCGAAAGTAGCGGCGGCGTTTCGCAAGCTGCCGCAGCTCACCGCCATCGATGCGCGTGACGGTGCCGGCACCCAGCAGGTGACGCTGGTGGTCGACCGCGACCAGGCCAAGCGCCTGGGCATCGACATGGACATGATCACCGCGGTGCTGAACAACGCTTACAGCCAGCGGCAGATCTCCACCATCTACGACAGCCTCAACCAGTACCAGGTGGTGATGGAGATCAACCCGCGCTATGCCTGGGACCCGAGCACACTGGAACAGGTGCAGGTGATCACCGCCGACGGCGCGCGGGTGCCGCTGTCGACCATCGCCCACTACGAAAACAGCCTGGCCAACGATCGGGTCAGCCATGAAGACCAGTTCGCCTCAGAGGACATCTCCTTCGATGTCGCCGAAGGCTATAGCGTCGATCAGGCGCTGGCGGCGGTGGAGCGTGAGGTGGCCAAGCTGGGGCTGCCCGAATCGGTGATCGCCAAGCTCGGCGGCGACGCCGATGCTTTCGCCAAGACCGCCCAGGGCCAGCCGTTCATGATTCTCGGCGCCTTGGTACTGGTGTATCTGGTGCTGGGCATTCTTTACGAGAGCTACATCCATCCGCTGACCATTCTCTCGACCCTGCCTTCGGCTGGAGTGGGCGCCTTGCTTACGTTGTACCTCACCGGCGGGGAGTTCAGCCTGATTTCGTTGCTCGGCTTGTTCCTGCTGATCGGGGTGGTGAAGAAGAACGCCATTCTGATGATCGACCTGGCGCTGCAACTGGAGCGCCACGAAGGCCTGACGCCTGAAGAGTCCATCCGCCGCGCCTGCCTGCTACGGCTGCGACCGATTCTGATGACCACGCTCGCCGCGATGCTGGGCGCGTTGCCGCTGCTGCTCAGCCAGGCCGAAGGCGCGGAGATGCGCCAGCCGCTGGGCCTGACCATCATCGGCGGCCTGGTGTTCAGCCAGGTGCTCACCCTCTACACCACTCCCGTCGTCTACCTGTACCTGGACCGCGCGCGCCATCGTTTCAACCGCTGGCGCGGCGTGCGTACCGACGCCGCCCTGGATACTCCGCTATGAATTTTGCCCAGACCCCGCTGCACCGTGCCCTGCAACTGCTGACCCGTGGCCGCGGCTCACGCCTGCTAGGTGCCGGGCTGTGCGTCGCGCTGCTCAGTGCCTGCACGCTCAGCCCCGACTATCACCGTCCCGAGGTCAGCACGCCGGTGCAGTTCAAGCAGGCCGAGGGCTGGACCCAGGCCAAGCCCTCGGATGCCATTGCCCGTGGCGCCTGGTGGGAACTCTACGGCGACCGCCAGCTCGATACCTTGGTCGAGACCCTCAACAGCAGCAATCAGACCGTGGCCCAGTACGAAGCGCAGTACCGTCAGGCCCAGGCCCTGGTACGTAGCAGCCGTGCGTCGCTGTTTCCATCGCTGAACCTCACCACCAGCAAGAACCGTTCGGCCCAGGGGGCGGGGAGTTCGAGTTCGAGTCTGTCGAACAACAGCAGTGGCATTCGCAACACCTACAACGCGCAATTGGGGGTGAGCTGGGAGATCGACCTGTGGGGCAAGCTGCGCGAAACCCTCAATGCCAATGAGTCCAGCGCCCAGGCCAGTCTGGCCGACATGGCGGCAATTCGGCTGAGCCAGCAGTCCGAGCTGGTGCAGAACTACTTGCAGTTGCGTGTGATCGATGAGCAGAAGCGGCTGCTTCAGGCCACGGTGGCCGCGTACGAACGCTCGCTGCGGATGAACCAGAACCAGTACCGCGCCGGCGTCGCCGGGCCCGATGCCGTGGCCCAGGCGCGCACCCAGCTCAAGAGCACCCAGGCCGACCTGATCGACCTGGCTTGGCAACGTGCCCAGTACGAAAACGCCATCGCCGTACTCATGGGCAAGGCGCCGGCCGAATTTTCCTTGGCCGAAACCCGCGACATCCCTGCATTGCCGCAGATTCCGTTGAGCCTGCCGTCGCAGTTGCTCGAGCGTCGTCCGGATATCGCGTCTGCCGAGCGCAAGGTCATGGCCGCCAACTCGAACATCGGCGTGTCGCGCGCCGCCTATTTCCCCGATCTATCGCTGAGCATGAATGGTGGCTATTCCAGCAGCAGCTTCAGCAACTGGATCGAATTGCCCAATCGCTACTGGTCGGTCGGCCCGCAACTGGCGCTGACTCTGTTCGATGCTGGTAAACGCAGCGCCGAGGTCGATCGCACCGTGGCGGTGTATGACCAGACCGTCGCGCAGTATCGCCAGACGGTGCTCGATGGCTTCAAAGAGGTGGAAAACTACCTGGTGCAGTTGAAGGTCTATGCCGATGAGGCTGTGGTACGTCAGGAAGCCCTGGATTCGGCGCGCGAGTCGTTGCGTTTGACCGAGAACCAGTATCGCGCTGGGTTAATCGGCTATCTGGACGTGGTCAACGTGCAGACTACCGCCCTGAGCAATGAGCGCAGTGCCTTGAACCTGCTGCAGGGGAGGCTGGTGGCCAGTGTGCAGTTGATCGCAGCACTGGGCGGGGGCTGGGACGCCGAGCAGGCCTTATCGCCAGTCGAGGACTGAGCGAGTCGACGCATTCTACGTGGCAACTATCTAGCGCCTGAGCGCACCGCCTGCTCCTTAGCCTCAGGGCTTTTCCCAGGAGCATGCCATCGTGACTCACGCTATTCCTCCCTCGGCAGCGCATCAGGACTGGATCATCGGTCGGCGCTTGCCCAATTGGCTGGCGACCGCCAGCCTTGAACAGGTTCAGGCACTTCAGGATGCGTTGAGCTTGAGCCTGTATTTTCACGAACGGGCCAGAGCGCTGTTGGCTGGACTTCAGTCCCCGGATGCTTACGCCGCGCCCTTGCTGAGCGCAGCGCTCGAACAGCAGATGGGCAGGGCTGTCGAGCTGGATGCCTTGCGGTTCAGAGTCGGCACCCGCGAACCTGTACTGACCTCGCAACCCATCGGTTACCCAGTGACCAAGGCGGTGTATCGCGAGATATCACTCTTGGAGGCAGCTCTGCGCAACTTCAGCGCCGAGCAGGCTGAGGAGGGTGGACAGCTGGAAGGCAATCGGCTGCTCCGGCCCGATGACGAACAGGCTGTACTGCCCACTGCCGCGCAGTTCGCCCAACTGTGCCGCGAGGTGGATGTGGGTGGGCAGTATCAGGCGCATGTGGACCAGGTGCTGCAACCTGACGATCACGCCGACGAGCCGGCAGGCGCAGCGCAGCGCCGGACCTTGTCCCTTCTGGCCCGCGCACACCGCTATGGGATGCTCGCCGATGCTCATGTGGCGCGCCTGAAAGGCCACTTGAGCGAGCAGGAGTTACAACTGGTGGTGCAGGTGTGCAGCTTGACCGTCAAGCCAACCTTCCAAGGTTGTCCGGTTCAGACCAAGCGCCTGCAGTTGTTCGGCACTGCGTTGGAGCGCATCGTGATATTGGATGTGCGCGACGAAAGCCTCAGCCCTCTCTATACCTCCAGTCAACGTGTGCTGGTGCATATTCCAGGCGATCCGCACACCCCTTGGAGTGCATTTCCCACCTTGCGCTACTTCGCCAACGACTTGGGCAAGCGCCTGCGCACTGCCGACTATCAAGCATTTTTCAGTCGCTTCGTTCGCAGGCGGCAGGCCAATGCATTCTTCAATCAGCTGGTCAGTGGCTACGCGGGCGTATCAGATCTGGCCAATATCGCGCTGCAGGAGCACATGCTGCCGTTGCCTGAGCCCTTGTTCGACCAATTGGCGCAGGCACGTATCGCACAGATCAAGGACGATGCTGCGATGATCGCGGTACCGGTCAGTGCCGTCGATGAGCAGGTGCAGCGCGAGCACGATCAACGCTTGGCCAGCGAAGGCTGGGCATTGCTGAGTTTGGCGGGATTCTTCGTGCCGGTGATCGGCCTGGGGTTGCTGGCGGTGACCGCCTGGGAGCTGCTGGGCGAGGTCTACCACGGCGTCGAGGCCTGGCGAGAAGGCGATACCAGTGAGGCGTTGGACCACCTGCTCAATGTGGCGGGCGATGTCGCTGCATTCGCGGTCACGGCCGCCGGAGTGGGTGTGGTGCGCGGTGCCTGGAGTCGATCACGCTGGGTCGACGAGCTGCTGCCGGTCACCCTGGAGGATGGCAGTACACGCCTGTGGCACGAAGACCTTTCGCCCTGGCGCGACGCACCGCCGGCCGAGGCGCGCTGCGACGAACAGGGCCTCTGGCGCCACGGCGACCGTACCTGGGTCCAGATCGATGAACATCACTATCCGGTGCGACAGCGCGCCGATCTGCGCTGGCAGCTTTTGCCGCACAACGGTCACGGCCCGCTGCTCGAACACAACGGCGCCGGTGCCTGGCGTTTGTGGTGGGAGCAGCCGCTGGCCTGGGACGATCCGCATCGGCTGTGTCGGCGCCTGGGCGGGGCCTGGGCGCGACTGGATGACCAGCAGTTGGACGAAATCATGCAGATTCACGGCCTGGATGCCGCGCAATTGCGCGCGCTGCATGCCGATGGACGCAAGCCTCCTGCAGTCTGGCAGGACAGCGTCGAGCGCTACGATCTGGACCGCCGCATTCGGGGCACCGTCAGCCAGTTGCGCAGCGGCCAGCCGGCGAGCGACGGTCTGGTGCTCGCCCATGCGCGGCGCTTGCCGGGTGCCGCCGACGTCAGCGATCAAGCCCTGGCCGAGCGGATCTGGGCACAGCGTCGAGAACTGTTCGAGCAATTGTATGAGGCCACGCGGCCCAGTGACGCGCCCGGGGCGCAGATCGTGCGACGGCAGTTCACCTCGCTGCATTCACGGGGCGCTGCCCAGGTGCTCAACGATGCCCGTGCTGCGGATCGCGAACGTTTGTTGCAAGGGGCACGCGTGCCGCTGGCCCTGGCGGAGGCGGCGCGTGAAATGGTGCGGCAGATCCGTGTCGCCCGGGTGCTGGAGGGGTTGTACCTGGACGCCAGCCAGGACGCGGATCTGGCGCGGGTGGTGTTGCACCTCTTGGGCCGATCGCCTGGGCCGGCCGCCGCTAGCGGATGGCGTCTGTACGAGCATTCATTGTCGGGGCCCACGCTGCTGTCGATCGAAGCCGGGGAGGGCGCGGCCAGCTTCGACCTGGTTCATCTCAATGGCAGGTTCCAGTTGGCGCAGGGAGGCCATGCACTCGGCGAGCGGGGCGAGTTGTTCGAAGTCATCGCGCGCACGTTGGATGAATCGCGCTGTACGGCGATGGGACTGAGCGACCCACTGCCGCATAACCTGCGCGTGCGCATGGCCCGACTGGCTGCCCGTCAGCCGGGCGAAATCCAGCAGGCCCTGGGGCTGCGCTCGCCAGTTGGCGGCTTCCGGCCGCCCCAGCGTCTGGCTGACGGACGCCTGGGCTATCCACTCAGTGGGCGCGGCGCGAGACGCCAGTCCCGCGCATTGTATGCACGGGTTCGGGCGCTGTACCCCAATTTCAGCGACAGCGAAGTGGAGAACTGGCTGATTTCCGTACGCGCACAAGGTCTCGACCATAACCTCGAGCTGCAGCGCCTGGGGGCAGAGCTCGACACGCTGCGCGAACACCTCGCTGCCTGGACCCAGCAAGCGCCGGGGCTGATGGCCCGTGCCGAGCGCTCTGCCATGAGGGATGCGCTGATGGCTGTCTGGCGCCGCCAGTCTCAGCGCGTGGCCAATCAGGTCGGCGAGCCGATCGGCTATCGCCTGGCCCTCTGGGGACTGCCCATGCGTCGACTACCAGACATCCCGGCGCAGGTGCGCTTCGGTCATGTGGTGTCGCTGAACATGACCAGCATGAGCCTGGAAGAGATCCCTGATTCGTTCATGAACGCCTTCACCGGCTTGCAGTCCCTGGCGCTGAACAACAACGCGTTGAGCCGATTACCGGCCAACATCGAGCACTTGCCTGAGTTGCGCGAGCTGGACCTGTACGGTAACCAGATTGTGCTCGACCCTGAACAGGCCGAGCGTCTGGGTCGTTGTACCCGTTTGCAGCGGCTGAACCTGTCGTTCAATCCGCTGGGGCGGGTGTTCTCGGTGGCTGCCATGCCGCGCCTGATCTCGCTGCAGGTGCGTGCGACGAGCATCAGCGAACTGCCGAGCGGTCTGTTCGACCGCCACCTGCTGGAAGAAGTGGACCTGCGCAACAATCTCATTACACGGGTGCCGGACGACTATTACCGAGTCCCGCTGTGGGTTTCGGGTGCCATCCTGCTAGCCGAGAACCCGCTGGAGTCCGGCTCGGCCAACCGGCTGCGCAGTTTCATGAGGGTGAACGGCTGGCTGGAGGAAACGGACCCTGCCTCAGGGGTCGACGAACCCGAGTCGCTCGATCTTGCTCAGGCTTTGGACTATGCGCGCGAGGGGTGGATGCGCAGCATCGCGCCGCGTGAGGCCAGAGGTTTCGGCGAAGCCTGGGACGCCTTGCAGGCCGAGCCGGGCAGTCAGGACTACTTGGCCTTGCTGGCTCGTCTGCGCGAGACCCGCGATTACCGAACCGATCCTACCGGCCTGGGCAGCCGAGTCGCGGCCACCCTGCAGGCTGCCCAGGACCATGCCGAACTGCGTCAGGAGCTGTTCGACCTGTCCAGGGGGCTGGAGGGGTGTGACGACGCGGTGATTGGCCGCTTCAGCGATCTGGAAGTCCATCTGCTGGTGTGGCGAGCACGGTGTGAGGCCGAGCGCGGTGCCGAAGAGTCCGCTCTGCTGTACCTGGGTCGACAGTTGTGGCGGCTGGACGAACTCGATCGCATCATCGCCGAAGACCTGCAGGGTCGGCGCCAGGACGGTGGGCATCCGGATGAAGTCGAGGTAGGACTGGCCTACCGGCTAGGCCTGCGTGACGAGTTCGATCTGCCGGGGCAACCGGCGACCATGAGTTACCGCGAGGTGGCTGGTGTGGGTGCGGATCAGTTGGACGACGCGCGGGCGCGGTTGCATGAGAGCGAGACCGACGAGGCGGTGGCGCAGTCGATGGTCTGGAAGTCCTTCTGGCGCACCCATCTGCTGCGCAGCGATCCAGAAGGCTTCGAGCGATTGGACCAACGTTTCCACAGCCGCCTGCAAGTGATCGAGGACATGGCCGAGGGCAAAAGCTATGACCAGGTGCTGCTCGATCGCGCCGCACAGATCGACGCCTTGCAGCAACGGGCGCGGGTGTTGGGCGATGAAGCACAGGCGCTGGGCGAGGGTTCTGAGGCGCGGGTGCGCAATGCAGCGGCTTTGGCCGAAAACGCCCGCCAGTTGCAAGAGAGCCAGAGTGAATTGGCAGCGATGCAGGACGATTCGGCGTTCGCCGAACAGGTGAGGGCACTGACGGTGTCCGCCGATGACTATGAAAACTGGCTGCGCAGCATTGGTCGGGACCGAGAGGCGGCGTGGGATGCACGCATATTGGCATACACCCGTGCAGCACTCGCCCAGGCCAGGCCCGAACCGCAACCGGGGCCCAGCCACAGGCGTCCCTGATGCCTTGATCGACTATGCTTGCAGATGTGTAGGAAGCTTCTGAGACGTTCGGGGCCGTTTCCGAAATCCCACGTTACCTTTAGTCTAAGCCGGTGCCTGATCCCTTGGTTTAGGCTCTGGCTCGGATCTTTCTCCCTGATCTGTAGTCCCTGGTTAATCGAGAAAACAAGGAGATGCTCATGCTCGTCCGGTCACTGACCCTCGCCACCCTGTTCGCCGTCAGCGGACCGCTGTTCGCCGCCGACAGCGACGCTCCACTGGCCAAGGAACTGGGCAAGGCACGGCCATTGGTCGTCATCGCGCCCAGCAGCGCCGACCCGACGCTGCGCGGCCTGGAGCAGGCCATCAAGGATCCTGCCACCGAAGCCGGGTTCAAGGAGCGCAATCTGGTGCTGTTCAGCGTGGCCAGCATGATGGGCAAGCGCGAAGACAAAAACCTCGAACAGCAGACCACCATGGCCTTGATTCGTGAGCTCAAGCTCGGGGCGAGCAAAGGCACCCGGGTGATCCTGATCGGCAAGGATGGCGAGCGTCATGTCCTCAAGGACGACGACACCCCGGAGAAGCTCGACCCGCAAGCGGTGTTCAAGGCAGTCGACGAACTGCCGGCCAGCGAAAAGGCCGTGACTGCGCCTGAACCGGTGGCTGTGGCGCCAGCCGGCAAGCCGGAGAAGCCGAACAAGGGGACCAAACCTGTCAAGCCCGCTGCGGCGCCCAAACCACTGGACGACTGATTGCGCTCGGCGATGCGCAGGTCTGGGCGATGGTGCTCATCTGGCCTTTGCCTTCGATCTGCCTGTGATCCTCAGCCCAGCCGCGCAAAATGCGCCTGCATGCGCGCGGCATCGGCCGCCCGGCCGCTGAACAGCTCGAACGCCTTCACCGCTTGGAATACCGCCATGGTGCCGCCGTCCAAGGTACGGCAGCCCAACGCTCGGGCATGGCGCAGCAATTCGGTTTCCAGTGGGAAGTAGATGATTTCCGCTACCCACAACCGTGCATGCAGCAAATGCACCGGCAGCGGAGTGCCGGGCAGTTTGCTCATGCCCACCGGCGTGGTGTTGACCAGGCCGTCAGCCGCGGCCAGCGCAACCGCCAGATCATTGCCGAGCAGCGCCCGGCCAGCACCGAAACGCTGTGCGAGGTTTTCTACCAGGGCTTGCCCGCGAGCGGCGTCGACCTCGAACAGGGTCAGTTGCTCCACGCCCTCGGCCAGCAGTGCATGCGCCACCGCCGAACCTGCACCGCCCGCACCCAGTTGCACCACCTGGCGGCGCGCCACATCGGGCAAACCACGGCGCAGACCTTCGGCAAAGCCCAGGCAGTCGGTGTTGTGGCCAATGCGCTTGCTGCCTTTGAATACCACGGTGTTCACGGCGCCGATGCCACGCGCTTCTTCTGACAGTTCGTCGAGCAACGGCACGATGGCCTGCTTGAACGGGAAGGTAATGTTCAGGCCGGTGAAGCCGCTGCGCTGCGCGCCGTCCACCAGCGCAGGCAGTGCGCTATCGTCCACGCCGAGTTGATCGGCGTCGATCAGACGATACAGATAACGCAGGGATTGGGCATCGCCTTCGCCTTGGTGCAAGGCTGGCGTGAGGGAGGCTTGGATACCACGACCGACAAGGCCGGCGAGAATGCCGTGGGCGGCAAGGGGGGAGGTCATGACAGTGCATCGCTTTTGTTATTGGATGCGATTATTTTTGTACCATCTGGTTAGTTTTGTAAACGCAGACCTGCTTCGCCTTGGGGATTTGGGGCGGTAATCGCCCGCAGCTTTAGGCGTCGTTACCCAAACAGGGGGCGTAGCCAACGCCCCCTTCTTTCGTTACAACGCGTTGGCTCGCCCACGGGTCGTCGATGGGCCGCCGAGTGTTTCGTCATCCAGTGAAACGCGTGAGGTTTCCGGCAGCGCCAATCCACCGACCAACGCAACCAAAGCAATCACCACCAGATAGAAAGCCGGCGCCAAGCTGCTGCCAGTCTGGGTGATGAGCCAGGTCGCCACCAGCGGTGCGGTGCCGCCGAACAGGGTATAGGCCACGTTGTAGGTAATCGCCGACGCAGTGTAGCGGGTGCGGGTCGGGAAGCTCTCCGACAGCAAGGCAGCGGTCACTACACCACTGGACAAGGCGCCGACTGCCAGCAGGATCACCCCTAACAGGGCGCCGGACATCGAGCCGGAACTTGCCAGCCAGTAGGCGGGGAATACGCAGACCATTACCCACAGGCAGGTGAAACCGATGGTCCGACGTCGGCCGATGCGGTCCGACAACGCGCCGGCCAGCGGGCATCCGGCGGCAGCGAACAGCAGTGCCACCGTGGTCACCAGCAGCGACTGGGCACGGCTGAGATGACCGACCATCTGCAGGTACGTGGCGAAGTAGGTGGTGAACATGTAGAACGACAACGCCGTCAGCGAGATGAAGGCCCCCAGGTTGCGAATAGCTCGGCCATGGTGGCGCAGGGTGTCCTTCAGCGGCGAGTGCTCGTGCTGGCGACCCTCGGCCAGCGCCTCGCGGAAGGCCGGCGTTTCCTCCATGCGCCAACGCAGGTACAGGCCCACCAGACCCAGGGGCGCGGCGATCAGGAACGGTACGCGCCAGCCCCAGGCGTTCATGGCATCGCTGCTCAGGCTGGCTTCCAGGCCGTAGGCGATCACGGCTGCACACGCGAACGCGGAAAACGTCGAGACCGGCACGAAGCTGCCATAGAACGCCCGGCGCTCACGTGGGGCGTGCTCCATCAGGTAAGCGCAAGCGCCGGCATACTCGCCTCCGGCAGAAAAACCTTGCAGGCAGCGCGCCAGCGTCAGCAATACCGGGGCGGCGATGCCGATGCTGGCGTAGGTCGGCAACAGGCCGATCAGTGTGGTGGAGCCGGCCATCAACAGGATGGTCAGCGAGAGGATACGCTTGCGTCCCAAGCGGTCGCCCAACGCGCCGAAGACGATGCCACCCAGCGGGCGCAGGGCGAAGGCGACGGCGAATACGGCGAAGGTCTTGAGCAAGGCGACGCTGGCATCCTCGCTGGCGAAGAACTGGCTGGCGATCAGTGTGGCGAGAAAGCCGTATACGGCGAAATCGAACCACTCGACGAAGTTGCCGATGGCCGAGGCGGCAATCACGCGGCGCAGGGTGGCGGGGGATACCTCATGGGATGCGGACATGGGCACGTGCTCCGGTTGGCGTAGGCAGCCTGATGGGGGCGGACAGGATCATGCCCTGTCGTCTGGTTATCAGGTGCAGTACACCTCAGCGCGTCGACCGCCGCATCCTTGAGCACGACACCCAGATATCCGTTTGGACCGATCCGGGCGCCAACGCTATTCAAACCGTGAACACCACCCCGGTGCGCGAGGCGGCGTTGCGGATATGCGCTTGCATGGCCCGCTGGGCGGCGGCCTGGGCGCGGCGTTCGAGGGCCTTGAGGATAGTGCGGTGTTCCTGCCAGGTTTCCATGGCCCGCTCGGGACGACTGAAGGGCAGCTTCTGGCTTTCCAGGAAGATCTCCCGGCTGCTGGTGATCACCTGCAGCATCGCCTGATTGCCGCAGGCCTGCAGCAGCGCCTGGTGGAACTCGAAATCCAGTCGCGCCGCCGCCTCGAAGCGGCCCGCGCGCAGCTCCACGCGCATGGCCTCGACGTTGGCCCGAAGCCGGTCCAGCGGATCGGCGGTCAGGGCCAGCGCGGCTTGGCCGGCGGCAAATCCCTCCAGGGCATAGCGCATCTGGAAGGTATCGGCCGCCGACACTTGCTCGGCATAGGGCCAGGCGAATCCACCCGGTGCCGGGCTCTGCACGAAGACACCTTTGCCGGCCTGCACGCTGATCAGACCCAGTGCGCTCAACGAGGACAGGGCTTCGCGCAGGGAGGCCCGGCTGACGCCGAGGCGATCGGCCAGGTCGCGTTGCGAGGGCAGGGCGTCGCCGGGTTGATAACCGCCTTCGTCGATGAGCTTGCGGATGGCCTGCAGGGCGAGTTCCGGTACGGCGCGGGGGAGGGTGTCGAGCATGCTGTTCAGACCGGTAGGAGGGCGATGACGCTGACGTTGTACGGCGATCTGCCGGTGCTGGCAAGCCTTGCGCCAAGCTGGCGCAGCGCGGATTACAGCGCACGAAAGCAGGGCGCACGAGGCCGACCGAGTGAGATCTAGAGCTCAACTGTTCAGACCAGTAAGACCTTGTAGAACCCGCGCCACGCGCACTCGCGGTCGATTTCAGGACGAGCTGGCATGCTGCCTGCAATGGCCTGCAGCGCACACCCATTCGACTTTCCGCGAGGCCTTCCATGACGACGTTCCGCTCCCTGCTCCTGGCCACCCTGTTCTGCAGTGCGGGCCTGACGCTCACACCCGCCCAGGCCGATGCCCTGAGCGACATCGCTGCCCGTGGCGTGCTGAAGGTCGCCGTGCCCCAGGATTTCCCGCCCTTCGGCTCGGTTGGCCCCGACATGAAGCCGCGCGGGCTGGATATCGACACCGCGCAGTTGCTGGCCGACAAACTGGGCGTCAAGCTGGCGCTGACGCCGGTCAACAGCACCAACCGCATTCCCTTTCTCACCACCGGTAAAGTCGACCTGGTGATTTCCAGCCTGGGCAAGAATGCCGAACGTGAAGCGGTGATCGACTTCTCCCAGCCCTACGCGCCGTTCTACCTGGCGGTGTTCGGTCCGGCCGACGCGGCGATCGACGACATCGGCGCAGTGGCCGGCAAGACCATCAGCGTCACCCGCGGCTCGATCGAGGACATGGCGCTGAGCGCCGTCGCACCCAAAGACGCGGTGATCAAACGCTTCGAGGACAACAACTCGACCATCGCCGCCTACTTGTCCGGCCAAGTACAGTTGATCGCCAGTGGCAGCGTGGTGATGGCGGCCATCGCCGAGAAGAACCCGGCCAAGGTGCCGGTGGTCAAGGTCAAGCTCAAAGACTCGCCGGTCTACGTCGGCGTCGCCAAGCACGAGCCGGCATTGCTGGACAAGGTCAACAGCACACTGGCTGCCGCCAAGGCCGACGGCAGCCTGAACCGCAACGCCGAGAAGTGGCTCAAGCAACCGCTGCCAGCCGACCTTTAAGCGCCAGGCGGACTCTCGGACCATGGCCTATCAATTCGACTTCGCGCCCGTGCTCGCCCAGAGCGACCTGCTGCTCAAGGGCGCACTGTTCACTCTGGAGCTGACCGCCATCGGTACGGTGCTTGGCCTTGCCATCGGTGTGGTCGGTGCGGGCGTGCGGGCCTGGCGCCTGCGCCCGTTCGACCTGCTGTTCGGTGTGTACGTGGAACTGATCCGCAACACGCCGTTCATCGTTCAGCTGTTCTTCATCTTCTTCGGTCTGCCGGCACTGGGTGTTCGCCTGAACGAGTGGGAAGCCGCGGTGCTGGCCATGGTGGTCAACCTCGGCGCCTACAGCACCGAGATCATTCGCGCCGGTATCCAGGCGATCCCCAAGGGCCAGCTGGAGGCCGCGGCAGCGCTGGCCATGAGTCGCTTCGAGGCGTTCCGGCACGTGGTGCTGCGCCCGGCCCTGGCCAAGGTCTGGCCGGCGCTCACCAGCCAGATCGTGATCGTCATGCTCGGATCGGCGGTCTGCTCGCAGATTGCTACCGAGGAGCTGTCGTTCGCGGCCAACTTCATCCAGTCGCGCAACTTCCGCGCCTTTGAAACTTACCTGCTGACCACCGCCTTGTATTTGCTGATGGCCATCGTCGTGCGCCAACTGCTCAACTGGCTCGGCCAGCGTCTGCTGATGGGGAAACGCTGAATGGATTTCACCTTCTGGGACATCGTGCGCAACTTGCTGGTGGGGTTGCAGTGGACCCTGGCGTTATCGCTGGTGGCCTTCGTCTGCGGCGGCCTGGCCGGACTGTTGGTGCTGATCGGACGGATCTCCGAGCGCGCCCTGCCACGGCGGCTGGCGCGTGCCTACATCGAACTGTTTCAGGGCACGCCGTTGTTGATGCAGCTGTTCATGGTGTTCTTCGGCATTGCGTTGTTCGGTGTCGATGTTTCGGCCTGGGCGGCGGCGGCCATTGCCTTGACCCTGTTCACCAGTGCATTTCTCGCCGAGATCTGGCGCGGCTGCGTGGAATCGATCCCGCAAGGGCAGTGGGAGGCCAGCGAAAGCCTGGCGCTGAGCCGTCTGGAGCAACTGCGCCACGTGATCCTGCCGCAGGCCCTGCGTATCGCCGTTGCGCCGACCGTGGGCTTCTCGGTGCAGGTGGTCAAAGGCACCGCTGTAACCTCGATCATCGGCTTCACCGAGCTGACCAAGACCGGTGGCATGATCGCCAACGCCACCTTCGAGCCGTTCATGGTCTACGGCCTGGTCGCGCTCGGCTACTTCATCCTCTGTTATCCGCTCTCGCTGAGCGCCCGCTACCTTGAAAGGAGGCTGCATGCCGCTGCTTAGAGTGTCCGCGCTGCACAAGTATTACGGTGACAATCATGTGCTCAAGGGCGTCGACCTGAGCATCGAAGAAGGTGAAGTGGTGGCCATCATCGGCCGCAGCGGCTCGGGCAAGAGCACCTTCCTGCGCACCCTCAACGGTCTGGAATCGATCAGTGACGGGGTGATCGAAGTGGATGGCGAATATCTCGATGCCAGTCGCGCCGATTTGCGCGCACTGCGCCAGAAGGTTGGCATGGTGTTCCAGCAGTTCAACCTGTTCCCGCACCTGACGGTCGGTGAGAACGTGATGCTTGCACCGCAAGTGGTGAAGAAGGCCGGCAACGCCGAGGCGCAGGCGTTGGCCCGGCAGATGCTGGCTCGAGTTGGCCTGGCCGAGAAGTTCGACGCCTATCCGGACCGTCTTTCCGGCGGACAGCAGCAGCGGGTGGCCATCGCCCGAGCCCTGGCGATGTCGCCCAAGGTGCTGCTGTGCGACGAGATCACCTCGGCGCTGGATCCGGAGTTGGTGAGCGAGGTGCTGGGTGTGGTGCGCCAGTTGGCCCGCGAGGGCATGACCCTGGTCATGGTCACCCACGAGATGCGCTTCGCTCGGGAAGTGGGCGACAAACTGGTGTTCATGCACCAGGGCAAGGTGCACGAGGTGGGCGATCCCGAAGCGCTGTTCGCCGCGCCGAGGACGCCGGAATTGGCTCACTTCATCGGCATGACCGCGCCGGCCTGACGCCAAAGGGAGGAGGTGACATTGCCAGCCAAAGGCTTATGCTGTGCCGAATCCATGAGCCTTCCGACTGTCCTGCCATGATCAGATCTCAAACCCTGTATCGCCGGTCCCGCAAGGGTCGTGCGCTCACGTTTTCAGGTTGCACAGCCCTGCCGAGCGATCTTGGGAAGTGGGTATGAGCACCCACTCGCAATTCTGGCGCGATCCAGCACTGCCCTTCGTCGAAGCGCGGCGGGTCGGGGATGGTCGTGAAGTCTGCTATGGCCCGCATTCCCATGAGGGCTTTTCCATCGGCGTGGTGACGGGCGGGCGCAGTACCTATCTCAATGGTCACCAATGGCGAGAACTGGCAGCGGGTGCCACCGTCCTGATGAACCCGGGTGCAGTCCACGCGTGTAACCCCATCGCCGATGAGCGATGGTCGTACCTGATGCTGTATGTGGATCTGCCCTGGCTACAGGCCCAGGGGTTCGTGCTGCCAGTGGCGACGTGGAGTGATTGTCCCCGTCTTTATGGGCACTTGCTGGAGGTGTTCGGGCAACTGTTCGACGGCCACACCGTGAACGCCGAGGCAATGCTGAAGACGTTCTTCAGGGCGCTGCCGATGTATCTGGAGGTGCCCGAGCCACGGCCGCTATCGGCTCATCCCCAATTGGAAACCGCAGCGGCCTTTATTCGCGCCCATCGGCTCGATCCGTTGAGCCTCGAAGACATCTGCGCGGCAGCGGGATTGTCGCGGGCCTATCTGATTCGTGCCTTCCGCCGTCGCTTCGGCCTCACCCCGCATGGTTACCTGATCGATCAGCGTGTGCAGCATGCGCGGGCTGAGCTGCGTCGGGGGCGGGGCATCGCCGAAGTGGCGCTGGAGGCCGGGTTCGCCGATCAGGCGCATTTGCAACGCGCCTTCAAGCAGCACGTGGCGGCAACGCCTGGACATTACCGCAGCGGTCGGTGATCCAGCCCTTCAGGCCAGCATCAGATACGCCGCGCTGACCACCAGCAAGCCCGCCAGTAGCCGATTGAACAGGCGCATGTTCCGGGCATTGCCCAAGTAATGGCTGATCATGCTGCCCGCCCAGGCCCAGCTGGCGACCGACACAAAGCAAATGGGCGCGTACAACCAGGTGAACAGCCACAGCAACTGGTGATCGCCGCCAGTATAGGCGCCGATTCCGGCCACCGAGGCCAGCCATGCCTTGGGGTTGAGCCACTGCATCACCGCGCCGTGCCAAGCCGAAGGCGCCTGGCTCTGGTGCCCGGTGTGCAACTCGCCCCTGTCGCTGGCCAGCTTCCAGGCCATGTACAGCAAGAACAGCACACCGCCCCAGTGCAGCAGACGATTGAGCAGTGGCCAACGCAGCAGCAGTTCGTGCAGGCCCAGGCCGATCAGCACAAGCAACAGGCAAAAGCCCAGGCTGGCACCGGCGGCGTGTCCCAGGCTGGCCCGCAGACCGTGTCGCGCGCCGCTGCCCAGCGCGACGATGTTGACAGGGCCTGGGGAAATCGAAGCGGCCAAGGCGAAAGCGGCCATGGACAGTGACAGGCTCATGGAAGGCGTCCTCGTTGTTCTATGAAGCGGCCATGCTCTTGCAGGGGGCACTGCGGCGTATTGAACGAAAGTGCTCAGCGACCGGTTACAGTTTTTGTAATAGTTTCCCGCTGTCAGAAAAACCTGCTTCGATTGTAGGATCGACATCCCAAATTACACTTAAGGCCCTTATGAGCACCTTCGCGGAGCCCCCCAGTCCCTGGCCGTCCCGGCCGCCCTTCATGCGTCGTCCTGACGCGTTCCCCGAGAGTACCTGCTGATGGAATGGCTAGCTGACCCCACGGCCTGGCTGGGCCTGCTGACACTCATCGTGCTGGAACTGGTGCTGGGTATCGATAACCTGGTGTTCATTGCCATCTTGGCCGACAAACTGCCCCCGCATCAGCGTGACCGCGCCCGGGTGATTGGTTTGACGCTGGCATTGGTGATGCGCCTTGGCCTGCTGGCCTCGATCTCGTGGATGGTGACGCTCACTGCGCCGCTGTTCGAGGTATGGGGCAAGAGCTTCTCAGGTCGAGATCTGATCATGCTGTTTGGCGGCGTATTCCTGCTGTTCAAAGCCACCATGGAGCTGCACGAGCGCCTTGAAGGGCATGTCGCCCAAAGCAGTGCTGGCGCTCGTCACGCGGCCTTCTGGCCGATCGTCGCGCAGATCGTGGTGCTGGACGCGGTGTTCTCGCTGGATGCGGTGATCACCGCCGTGGGCATGGTCGAGCATCTGTCGGTGATGATGATCGCAGTGATCTTCTCCATCGGCATCATGATCGTGGCCAGCAAGCCGCTGACCCGTTTCGTCAACGCCCACCCGACGGTCATCATGCTGTGCCTGGGCTTCTTGATGATGATCGGCTTCAGCTTGACCGCCGAAGGCCTGGGCTTCCACATTCCCAAGGGCTATCTGTATGCGGCGATCGGTTTCTCGATCCTGATCGAGGCGTTCAACCAACTGGCCCGGGCTCGTCGCAAGCGCAGCCTGCAACAGCACCGCCCGCTGCGCGAGCGCACCGCCCACGCGGTGCTGCGCCTGCTGGGCGGGCGTCGTGTCGAGGCTGACGAACTGGGCGAGGAGATCGCCGATCTGGTCGAAGGCGGTGAAGAACAGGTGCTGTTCGACCGCCGCGAGCGCGTGATGATCAGCGGTGTGCTGAACCTCGCCGAGCGGCCGATCCGGACCGTGATGACCGTGCGCACCGAAGTCGATGCGCTGGACCTGGCGCAGTCGGCCGAGATGATCACGCAGACGCTGATCAACTCGCCTTACTCACGGCTGCCGCTGATTCGTGACGGTCGCATCGACGAGCCTCTGGGCTTCATTCACAAGAAGGAGTTGCTCAAGGAATTGCTGACCGGTAGCACCCCGGACCTTGAGCGTATGGTGCGCCAGCCGCTGAACCTGCTGGAGAGCTTCAGCATTCTCAATGCGCTGGAGCAGATGCGAGGACAGTCGACGCACATCGCGTTCGTGATCAACGAATTCGGTGATTTCACCGGCGTGCTGACCATGACCGACATTCTTGAGTCGATCGCCGGTGAGCTTCCCGATGCCAGTGAGGTGGCGGGGCCGGAGATCGTCCAGGAGGTCGATGGGTTCGTCGTCAACGGGGCGCTGAACCTGACCCAGGTGCAGGCGCGAACCGGCTTCGCCGCCCGCGCCACCGAGGATTACCAGACCCTCGCCGGACTGGTGATGAGCCTGCTCGACCGCCTGCCGATGGTCGGCGATCAGCTCGACTGCAATGGCTGGCGCATGACGGTGATGGCGGTGCAGGAGCGCCGGGTGCGCCAGGTGCGCCTTACACCGCCCGCCGACGCTGACGCAGGTGCTTGATGCCCTCGAGCACCAGGACCAGTACGGCGGCCCAGATCGGCAGATAGGTCAGCCACTGATCCGAGGTGATGGTTTCGCCCAGCAGCAGTGCCACGCCAACCAGCAGCACCGGTTCGACGTAGCTGAGCAAACCGAACAGGCCAAAGGGCAGTAAGCGGCTGGCCAGCACGTAGACGATCAGCGCCGAGGCGCTGATCGCACCGAGCAGGGGAATCAGCCCATACAATCCAGGATGGGCGGCCAGGTCGGCCGTTGTCAGGGGGCCCTCGATCACGAAGTACAGGGCCCAGGGCAGCAGCAGGCACATGTCGCACCACAAACCGCCCAGGTGGTCGGTGCGGCAGCGTCGGCGCAGGACGAAGTAAATCGGGTAGCCCACCACCACCACCAAGGTTTCCCAGGCGAAGCTGCCATGCTGGTACAACTCGTGGCCAACGCCTAGGGCAGCGCAGCCCACGGCCAGTTTTTGCAGGCGTGAGAGACGTTCGCCATAGACCACTCTGCCCGTGAGCACCATTGCCAGGGGCAGCAGGAAATAGCCCATCGATACTTCCAGACTGCGCCCATGCAGCGGTGCCCACAGGAATAGCCACAACTGGATGCCCAGCAGCGATGAAGTGCCGATCATGCCGAGCAGCAGGGCGGGTGTCTGGCGAATCCGTGTCAACAGTTCGCCGACATGGCGCCAGTCCTTGCTCAGCAGCATGAACAGGGTCAGGCACGGCAGGGTCAGCAACGTTCGCCAGCCAAAAATTTCCTCGCCGTCGAGCGGAGCAAGCAGGGAGGTGTAGAAATACATCACGGCGAACAGACAGGACGCCATGACGGACGAGATGATGCCTTTTGACACGAAAGCCTCGATAGCTGGAGAGTGAACGGACCGATCAACCGGGCATGATGGCAGCGGGGGTGTCCGGGGGCAACCGGCCGCTTGAGGAACGTGCGGCGAGTGCCTGGATAAAGGCCTCCAGTGGCATGGGCCTGGCATGCAGGTAACCTTGCTGCAGATCGACCTGATGTCGCGCCAGGTAATCCCGCTGCGCCTCGGTTTCCACCCCTTCAGCGACCACCGCCAGATCCAGCTTGCGCGATAGCTCGATGATGGTGTCGAGGATGTGCTGCGAGAGCGCGTCGCCGCCGATCATGGCGACGAAGCTCTGATCAATTTTCAGATAATCGATGTGGAACTGACGCAGGTAGCTCAGGCTGGATTGCCCGGTACCGAAGTCGTCCAAGGCGATCTTTACGCCCATTTCATGCAGTTTTTCGAACAGCTCCAGGGTGGTGGGCGTGACTTCGAGCAGCTTGCGCTCGGTCAGTTCCAGCGTCAGCAGCACCCGTCCTGGGGGAAAGAAGCCGAGGAAGGCGCGACACTCGTCGAGCAGGGTGAAGTCCTGGCAATGATCGGCGGTGATGTTGATGCCGATGTGAAAGCCTTCATCCATGAAGGCGGCATAGGGGGCCAGACCTTGGGCGGTGCGCAGCATCAACGCGCGCGTCATGGGTACGATCTGCCCGCTGTGCTCGGCATAAGGGATGAACAGGTCAGGGGGCACCAGCCCCTCGCGCGGGTGCTGCCAGCGCATCAGCACCTCAGCCCCGGCCCAGCGATAGTCGCTTGTGCGCACCACGGGCTGGAAATACGGGGTGAACTCGTCGGCCTGCAGCGCCCTGTCCAATTCGCTGCGTGACGAGGACGCCCGGCGCAGTTGCCAATGGCAGGTCATGCCGATAAATGCGCCGATGACACACAGCAGGGCGAGCAGCGCTGGATAGTGGCTGTAGAGCGTGCGCAGCGATTGATGTGCGCGATAGCCGCCATGTACACCGAACGGATAGCGGGAGGAATACAGCGATATTGGCGTGCTGCCTGTCAAAGGCGGCTTTGAAATGTGCACCCGACCGTCGGCACCCATCCAGTGCGTGCCGACCTGAATCTGCAGGGCTTCGTCATTGGCAATCAACTGCAAGGCGGTAACGAGGTGATCCCCATCCACCGTGAGCAGAACGCCACGCCCAGCCTGGTGGATTCGATAGACCAGTAGCGCATGGTCGGGCGTGACCGTGTTTCCATCCATCAACCACAGTTGACCTTCAGTGTAGCGCTGGGCTTCGACCGGCTCATGAATAGCGCCAAACAGGGACGAGCAATAAAGTATGTCGTTGGCGAACAGGTTGGTCGAGCGGATGAACGCGTTGCGCGTCACCTGCTCGCGCAGTGCGAGCGTCACCTCTGCGCAAGGGCGGCCTGCCAGCGGCGCCAGGCTCTTCGCTGCCGCCAACACGCTGTCGAGAACGCGTTCGACGTGATTGACCACCTGTCGTGCCGTGGCCACGCTGCGCTCGTGCAGGTTACGCTCGACTTGCCACTCTAGCAGGACTAATCCGCACAGCAGCGGCAGCGCGCCAACCGTCCAAGGGAGCAGAGCCCGCCAGGTTCGATGACGTTGACGTTCAAGCGTGAGAGGCATGTGAGTCTTGAGGTGAGTGGCTGCCGACAGCACAAGAATAGTCGGTGATGCGCCCGCACACTGAACGAGTGCGCGACAAAGGAAATTACGCCCTGTAGAATCAAGTTACGAATACAAGAATAAGGTTTCCCGTTTTGGGGAACCGACTCAGCCGAGAACATTGCTATGGCGTATCACGGATTCAAGCTTCTCATCGGTGATTTTCTCGCCCGCAGCGTCAGGGGAATTCCCTGCTCGCCGCCTGTCCTGTCTGACATCCCACGCATTCGAGCATATTCATTCTGTTACAGCTGAGGATAACGACATGGCAGATCTTTTCGAAAACCCGATGGGCCTGATGGGCTTCGAGTTCATCGAGTTCGCTTCCCCCACCCCTGGCGTTCTTGAGCCCGTGTTCCAAGCATTGGGCTTCACCAAGGTGGCTACCCACCGTTCCAAAGAGGTGCACCTGTACCGCCAGGGCGGCATCAATCTGATTCTCAACAATGAGCCCAAGAGCATCGCGGCGTACTTCGCTGCCGAGCATGGCCCGTCGGTATGCGGCATGGCGTTTCGCGTGCGCAACGCGCACGACGCTTACGCTAGAGCGTTGGAGCTCGGCGCGCAGCCGGTTGAGATCGAAACCGGTCCCATGGAATTGCGCCTACCGGCGATCAAGGGTATCGGTGGTGCACCGCTGTACTTGATCGACCGCTTCGAAGAGGGCAGCTCGATCTACGATATCGACTTCAACTTCATCGAGGGTGTCGATCGTAATCCGGTTGGGGCGGGACTGCAGGTGATCGATCACTTGACTCACAATGTCTATCGCGGGCGCATGGCCTATTGGGCCGGTTTTTACGAAAAGCTGTTCAATTTCCGGGAAATTCGCTACTTCGACATCAAGGGCGAGTACACCGGCCTCACTTCCAAGGCCATGACCGCACCTGATGGCATGATTCGCATTCCGCTCAACGAGGAGTCCTCCAAGGGCTCCGGACAGATCGAGGAGTTCCTTATGCAGTTCAACGGAGAGGGCATTCAGCATGTTGCCTTCCTCACCGACGATCTGCTCAAAACATGGGATGCCCTGAAAGGTATTGGCATGCGCTTCATGACGCCGCCTCCCCAGACTTACTACGAAATGCTCGAGGAGCGTCTTCCAGGGCATGGCGAACCGGTCGATCAACTCAAAGCTCGAGGTATTCTCCTCGACGGCGCATCGGTGTCGGGGGACAAGCGCCTGTTGCTCCAGATTTTCTCCGAAACCCTGATGGGGCCCGTGTTCTTCGAGTTCATCCAGCGCAAGGGAGATGATGGTTTCGGAGAAGGAAACTTCAAAGCGCTCTTTGAATCCATCGAGCGTGATCAGGTTCGTCGAGGCGTGCTGAGCGCCGAGTGATCACACGTGTCGGGTCAAGCCGCCGGTCGCCGACTGGCGGTTTTACCGTCGATGCTGACCCTTCGATTACGCAGGCTCCAGATCACGACGGCAGAAGTGAGTGCACTGATCAGCACCAGTGAGGGGAGCACGCTGTTTCTTGCCTGGCGTGCTTCCGCGGCAGTGAAGCCCTGCGGATAGCCGACTTTTATTCGGTATCCGTACTTCTTGGAAACACCGCCTTCCAAGAACTCCGACATTGAGGGTCGTGTTTGGTCACGGCTGTCGCCCTCTGTCCAAATGTACTGATCGCCGACTTCAACGATCAGACGCAGGCCATTTTTGAAAGCGCGTAGTTCGTTGCGTATTTCCAGTCCATAGGTTGTGGCGACGACTGAGCGGTCGCCGTTGACCAAGCGATAGGCGACCAGTGCGCCATCGGGTATCGCGGTCGAATCGAAGATCAACCGGAGGGTCTGGTCCGGGGCAAAGTCGGGTAGTTCCATGGTCTCCATGCTGCGACATATTCGCCCCGCGCCCTGATTGACGATCAGCGATTGCAGTCTAGGGTTGCCTGCGACCTGGGCGGCGAGTCTGTTCTGAATGTCCTGGCAGGGTCTTGTCCCTGACGGCAGGGCGAGTACTGCTGCGGCGCGCAGACCATCGAACAGACGGTCGAACGTGAACAATGCTTCGTCTACGGCGATCTTTGCGCTTTGCTCCAAGCGTTTATTCAATTGATAGTTCATGACGAGCAGCCCAGAGATCAGTGGCGCAGCACCGATCAGCAGTGCGATCGCCAGAGCGACCATGCGACGGCTTTGATGCTTTGGATGCCTTGATATGCTCATTGATTTCCTAATCCGATAGTGGAGGACTCCAAGAGCCTAAGGCTGTGTCTGGGGCCACGCTGTAGGTCATATCTGTAGCGTATGAAGCAAGGCATGCTCAATGCGTGGGATTGATTACGCCTACCGCCCCGAGCCAACGGTGGACGCGCGCCTGCCAGGCGGCGCTGGCGATCCATGTGCTAGGCTCAAAACCACCTCAATACTGCCCAGGAGTTGCCATGGACCCGGAAACTCTGCTCCGCTACCCCATCTTCGTCGTCATGCTAGAACGGGAGTCTGTTCCGTGAACGCTGGCAAAGCGGCTCGTATGGGTGCTACACAGGTGATTCACCTAGCGGCAGCTTCCTGTTCTGCACAAATGGCGGGCGAACACATCACGCGTTTCGACTGGGGGCCGACACCGCTCGGTGCCTTGACGCAATGGCCGCCGTCACTGCGAGTGGCGG
The DNA here is from genome assembly GCF_030658255.1 of Pseudomonas sp. RAC1. NCBI lineage: Bacteria > Pseudomonadati > Pseudomonadota > Gammaproteobacteria > Pseudomonadales > Pseudomonadaceae > Pseudomonas > Pseudomonas sp. RAC1. Next base: position 39,739 of record NZ_JAUTXS020000010.1, on the reverse strand, counting down.
TGGATATCATGCTTTTGTCGCCATTTCCGTGTGCATTGGTATGGGGTCGAGCGCTCACCCTGATACCTAACCGCAGCTACATGGCGCTTCTGCCCGGTGTCAAGCAATCACTCGGCATGCGCTTTGATCTCTTGTGGCACGAGGAGTGGCCGCGTATCGGCCCCTGGGTCTTCCAGGCACTGGAGGGGCGTGCGAATTTCATTGATGCACCCATTCAGTTGAACAGCCATGAACATGATGGCCCTGCCTGGTTCGCCTTTGGCTACGCTCCACTGCGTGACGAGCAAGGTGCAGTGGCCGGGCTCCTGCACACGGCGATCGACAACACCGCCAGCATGGAGCAGGTCAGGCAGTGGCGCGAGCAGGCGCAGGGTTTCGAGCATCAGGTGGGGCAATATCTGCCCAGCAGCGATCATCTTTGGCGAATGGCGCGCGATGCGATGGTCGTCGTCAGCCGTGAGCTTACGCTTCTGGCTGCGAATGAAGCCTGGCAACGGGTACTGGGATGGGACGTGCAGGGCATGGATACCGTTGCCCTGGTGGACCTGGTTCATCCCGGTGATCGCGCGGAGGTCAGGTTGGCCATCACCGACTTGTTACAGGGAAAGGCGGTCCATGAAGTCGAGTCCCGGCTCAAGCACAGAGATGGGCATTATTGCTGGATGTGCTGGAGCGCCCGCTCACAAGGCGACGTTTTGGTGGCAGTTGGGCGTGATATCACCCAGGAGCGCTCCAGTATCGTACGCGAGGCCGAAGGCCTGCTCCGTGACAATCAGCGCATGGAAATCGTGGGCCAACTGGCAGGTGGAATGGCCCACGAAATGAACAATCTGCTGGCCGGCGTCGGAGGGAGCTTGGAGTTGCTCCAGCGACGGATGGGCCAAGGTCGAATGGAGCGCATCGACGAGTACGTCCACGTCGCGCGCGACTCAGTGCAGCGTGCCATGGCCCTTACGCACCGGCTGCTGGCCTTTGCCCGAAGCCAGCCGTTGCAGCCGCGCCCGGTGAACGTCAATACCCTGCTGCTGGAATTGAAACCGCTCGTGCATCAGGCGCTAGGCCCGGATTTCGAAGTTCACTGGCAATTGGATGTTGCGCCGTGGCCAATACGGGTGGACTGCGCCCAGTTGGAGATCGCCATGCTGCATTTGTGCAGCAACGCGCGGGATGCGGCGGCTGAGCAGGGCGTGCTGACCGTTCGCACGTCGAACGAGCGCTTGCCGGCTCGGACGCTGCATGGAGAAAGCATACCGGCCGGAGACTATGTCGCCATTCTTGTCGAAGACGGGGGTACCGGCATGCCGGCAGAGATCCTCAGCCGCGCGTTCGAGCCGTTTTTCACCACCAAACCGAAAGGTCGGGGCTCTGGGCTGGGGCTTGCGATGGTTTACGGGTTCGTCCACCAGTCAGGCGGTCATGTGTGGATCGAGTCCAGTCCCAGTGACGGTACCGTAGTGACTTTGCTATTTGCCCGGTATCCGGGTGATTTGCCGGCCAGCGACTCCGATATACGCGCTTGTGAACGCAAGCTTGGGCACGGGGAACGGATACTGTTGGTCGACGATCAGCTCAATCTCAGGGCATTGATGCGAGAGGTGCTGGTAGATAACGGTTTCGAGGTGCACGAGGCGGGTGACGCGGCGCAGGCATTGGCGTGCTATGAGCAGGACGGCCCCTACGACTTGGTCATTACCGATATCGGTCTGCCGGGAGGCATGAGTGGGCGGCAGGTTGGCAAGGCGATCCGCCAGACCAGGGCAACGCAAAAAATGCTGTTCATTACCGGCTACACCGAGCAACCGCTGGAGCGCAGTTTGCTTGGAAAACCGGGTACTGCATTGATGCTCAAGCCGTTTTCGCTGGAAAACCTGGTCGGCAAGGTCTACCAGATGCTGGATGAATAGCCTGTATCAGTGGTCAGCGAGCATCTTGAGGATCTGATCACGAAGCTGCTGCAGTTCGAACGGTTTGCACATCAGATGCATTCCCGGATCGAGAAAATCATCTCGGGAAATAGCGGTCTCTGCATAGCCGGTGATCAGCAAGATCGGCAGGCCTGGACGTAGCGTCCGCGCGATTTCTGCCAATTGGCGGCCGCTCATCCCCGGCAGCCCAACATCGCTGAGCAGCAGGGACACCTGCGTGTCGGAGCCAAGCATCTGCAGCGCTTGTGTGGCGTCGTGGGCAGTCAGGCAAGAAAGCCCGTCTTCGGTCAAGGACTGATAGAGCAGTGCGCGGACATCGCGGTCATCTTCGACGATCAGTATGGGGCCCTCGGTGCTGCCAGGGCGACGGCGCAATGTGGCGGGAGCGGGGGCTGCCAGGCTCCGAGGCAGGTACAGATCGATTTGAGCGCCATGGCCTACTCGGCTGCGCAGGGTGACATATCCATGGGATTGCCGGCTGAACCCATACACCATCGACAAGCCCAGACCTATTCCTTGGCCAACAGGTTTAGTACTGAAAAACGGTTCGAACGCATGATCGAGGGTGATCTGTGACATGCCTTGGCCGGTGTCGATGACGCTCAAGCGGACGTAATCGCCGGTATTCAGACCGCTTTGCGGAAAACACAGCGCATCGATATGCTCGTTGCACGCCTGGACAGTAAGCTTGCCACCATTGGGCATGGCCTCACAGGCGTTGCATAACAGGCTGTCCAACGATTCCTGCAACTGTTGAGCGTCTGCTTGCAGGGCCCATAAATCCTCCGGCACGTTCAGCACAAGCTGAACGCACTCGGGCACGATTGCACGCAGTCGCTGAGGATCAAGCAGCGTCTTAAGCTCGAGTGTTTGTTTCTGCAACGATTGGCGAGAGGAAAATGCCAACAACTTGTGTGTCAGCTTGGCTCCGCGCGCCACTGAGTCACGACCCATACGCACAATCTTGTCCAGGTCTTCGAGGCGGCCCTTTTGTAATCGTCGCTCGATGAGTTCGAAACTCCCCCCGATGCTGGTCAGCAAGTTATTGAAATCATGGGCGAAACCACCAGCGAGCTGACCAATGGCATCCATTTTGCGCCTATGCTCGAGAGTGTTGTCGTCACGCGCCGCATAGGTTTCAAGCCGATCGGTGAGTTCGCGCAATGCCTCACGGGCAAGATATTGACGCTTTCGGGTGCGCATTGCCTGTTCAGCCAAGCTCAGTAACTGTGCCTCATCGAAGGGATGGTACAAGCAAGACAGATTGCCAAGGCTCTGTGCTAGCGCCGAGCCGCTGCCTGTCTTCATCATCATCAAGATTGGCAAATCAGACCAGTTTGGCTGGGCGTCGACAAACTGCTGCAGTGGGGATCTTTGATCAGTGGACAGCACCTGCTCATCGACCAAGACCAGCGCTGCGCCCTCACTGAGCCACACCCCAAGACGTTGGTTGTCAGTGGTGCACAGGCACGTGATGCCCCCGCCCGAAAGCATCTTCGAGGCCTTAGCGGCAACGTGCTGTGGCGCCAGAATGAGCGCCCTTTCGTCGTAGGGCAGTAAACCTGACAAGACCAATCTCCCGAGCGAGGGGCGGCCTGATGCAATAGGGCATTCAGCGAGCCGATACTCACTGGACCGCCTGTTTTCTGTCAGGGTTCAAAGTGCTTGTAAGAAAGGGCTACAAGCTCTGTTGCAGGTAAGGATCGTCGGGATTTTGCCGCTCAAGTTCGGCGAGCAATACCTGAACGTTCTGCAATTGCCCAGTCTCTTTCCAGTAGCGGATCAGTTGCACCCGCGCACGGCGATTGGCGGGTTGGCGATCCAGCAGGTTTTCCAGCTGCTTTTGCGCGGCCTCTACCTGTTCAAGGTCATGCAGGGTAATGGCCAAGGTGTAGCGGTAGTCGGCGTTGTCAGGTTCGAGTTCGACTGCGCGCGATAGGGCAAGCAGGGCATACTCGCGTTGTCCGTGGCGTAACAGCCAGAGACCGAGCTCATACTGCAGAAATGCGGAGTCTGGACGCAGTGCCAACGCCTGTGCGAGTACTTCGCGGGACGCATCGTGCCGGTCCATGGCCTCTAGCAGTCGCACCTGGGTTGCCAATGCGTCCGGATCTTGCGGCGCCAATCTCAGGCTGCGGGCGAGGGCGGCTTCGGCACTTGGGAAGTCTCGCTCGTGCAAGTACAGCCGCGCCAGATGGGTCTGGGCCTGGGCATCGTCTGGCTGTTGCTCGAGGGCTTGCTGGTACTGCTCGAGCGCTGATTGCAAAGGGCGGAAATACAGGCCGATGGCGTCCGGATCCAGGCCCATCAACGCGTCTACGGCGGCGAAGCGCACGCTTTGCTCTTCATCCTCGAGCAACGGCCCCAGCACCAGGCTGCGCTGGGCGGGTGGCAACAGGCGTCGAATGCTGCCAATGGCTGCGCGCCGGACCAAAGGATCACCGTGCTCAAGGTCCTGCTTGGCCAGCTTGAGCGCTTGGGGGGAAGGGTAATTGGGTAACTCGTTGTACAGCGCAGCCCGACGGATCGGGGTGAGATCGTCCCGCTGGAGTTGCTGATAGAGCACCCGAGCGGCGCCTGGCAGTCCGGCATGGGCCTGCCGTAACGCTTTGGCGTAGCGTTCGGCAGGTGGGCCGGGAGGCGAGGATGCGGGAGTTCGCCACACGACAAGGATGGCCGCGGCCAGAACCGCCAGCGCGAGCGGCAGCGCGATCAGGTAACGGTGACGGATGGACATCAGCTGTTCCGTGAACTCGGGAGTGCAGAGCTTGGGACAGGTGGAGGTCAATTGCAACGGTGTCGCGGCTCGAGCTCGCGATCGATATGGGAAACACGTTCACGCCCATTGTCCTGCTGATAGGACTATTAAAGCTGCTTTGAGCGGCTAATTACCCATTGCCTGGGTTGGTAGACTGATCCGCAGCCAAATGAGGAGTTTTCCCATGAAACAGGTTCTGAGTGTGCAACGAAGCCCACAGCCGCACTGGGTAGGCAATGGCTTTCCCGTGCGCAGCCTTTTTACCTATGATCGGCAGGCTGCGCATGTCAGCCCATTTCTCCTGCTCGATTACGCCGGTCCCCACCTATTTGCCCCCACTGAGGCGCGTCGCGGTGTCGGGCAGCACCCGCACCGCGGCTTTGAGACCGTCACCATCGTCTATCAGGGCGAGGTCGAGCACCGCGACTCCACGGGCGCTGGCGGGCTGATCGGCCCGGGCGACGTGCAGTGGATGACCGCGGCGGATGGAATCATTCATGAAGAGTTTCATTCACCGGCGTTCGCTCGGCAGGGCGGCACGCTGGAAATGGTTCAGTTGTGGGTCAATCTGCCCGCCCGCGACAAGCAGGCAGCGCCGGGCTATCAGACATTGCTCGACCAAGATATCCCCCGCGTGTCACTGGCGCACGGCGCCGGCAGCCTGCGCGTGATTGCTGGCGAATATGAAGGATACAGCGGCCCGGCGCGGACATTCACCGCCATGGATGTATGGGATATCCGTCTTGATGCAGGCGCTTCCCTGCAGTTGCCGATCAGCACCGGACGCAACGCTGCACTGGTCGTGTTACACGGTGCGCTAAGCGTCAACGATTCACAGCCAGCCGCCGACGGCGAGCTTGTGCTGCTCACACGTGAGGGCGAAAACGTTCGTGTGGCGGCGCAGCAGGATGTTTCGCTATTGCTGCTCAGTGGTGAACCCATTGACGAACCCATCGTTGGCTATGGGCCGTTCGTGATGAATACGCAAGCGCAGATCGCCGAAGCATTCGACGATTTTCACGCTGGGCGCTTCGGCAAGATACCCGCGTCGACATCGGCGCCGGAACGGTGAACTGAGTCCTGTTCGGCCGTCCGTCACCTGGCCAGGAAGAGTGCTCGAACTAACAGGGTCGCGTGATGCTCATCCGTTAAGGCGTAGCGTGTGATTCGCGCGGCTCAATTAGCCGCCCTGATAATCACGTGTTAGCTCACAGGCAATATCCATTGGCAAAGGACAGGTGGATGGCGTAATCCCTCATCTGGCCATCCACAGTTGTGAGGGTCTGACAATGTCTCTGAGTGGCGTTTCGATGCTGGAAATGCGTCAACTGATCGAGCAAGCCTGCCTGCCAGACCGGTGCGAGGTCAGTAGTCGCGATGGCGTGAGCTTGACCATCCGGCTTGGCACGGGCTCAAGCCTTGCCGACTGCGTGACACTGACCGACGTGCGACTGGACAGCCTGAACAGTTCTCGCGATCTGATTGGCCTGCTTGGAAAGCTCAAGGAAGGGCAGCGTCTGGGGCGCCTAGCGCCGCAAAAGGCGTCGCCTCGTTTACGGGCCTGACTCTGGGCGGATGCGTGTGGGGTTGGTGCACACTCAACCCCACTCAAGATGATCGGCCGCAAATGGGATCAGTGCGTCAACGCTGCGGGTTCAGCGTCAGGTGCACATGACGGTTCACGTCCTTGTACAACAGGTAGCTGAACGGACCTGGACCGCCGGAGTAGCAGGCCTGTGGGCAGAAAGCGCGTAGCCACATGAAGTCGCCGGCTTCGACCTCTACCCAGTCTTGGTTCAGGCGATACACCGCTTTACCTTCCAGCACATACAAACCGTGCTCCATCACGTGGGTTTCGGCGAACGGAATCACGCCGCCGGGTTGGAACGTGACGATGTTGACGTGCATGTCATGACGCATGTCAGCCATGTCGACGAAGCGCGTAGTCACCCAGCGGCCTTCGGTTCCTGGCATTTCGATGACGGTCGCGTTGTCACGGTGGGTGACGAAGGATTCAGGCGCGGCTAGGCCCTCAACCTTTTGATAGTGCTTGCGCAGCCAATGGAAGGTGACGTTGGCCTTGCTGTTGTTACGGAGGCTCCAGTCAGCACCGGGGGCGAGAAACGCGTAGCCACCGGGCACCAAGGTATGGTGTTTGCCTTCGACGGTGATGTCGATTTCGCCTTCAACGACAAACACCACCGCTTCGGCATTGGGGTCCAGCTCGGGCCGCTCGCTGCCGCCTTCAGGGGCGACTTCGACAATGTACTGTGAAAAGGTTTCGGCAAAACCGGTCAGCGGTCGGGCAATGACCCACATGCGCATCTTGTCCCAGAACGGCAGATGGCTGGTGACGATGTCACGCATCACACCCTTTGGGATGACGGCATAGGCTTCGGTGAACATGGCACGGTCAGTCAGCAACTCGGTCTGAGCCGGGTGCCCTCCGTGAGGGGCGAAGTAGGAGTGATTCGACATGGACGGTCTCGATTTGTTGTTCTGCCCCGTGCCGTAAGCCGCACCGTCCGGTGCGCCGCAGGGGATGCGAGGCCAGCATAGGGCGCGTCCGAGGCTATCCACAAATTAAATGTTGGAATAATCGGCATTCATCTTTCAAATGCAATTTCCGCTTCTCAGCGATTGCTGGTCAGACGCTGTTGAGCGGCCACGCATCCGTTGATCTCCACGGCTTTCTGCAGCATGGCCTGACTGCGTTGTGGGTCGAGCTCGCCAAGCAACCGGTAGACTTCTGCCTGGTAGTCACGTTGACGTCCCCACTGCAGCTCCAGTCCCTGCGGGCGGTTGCGGTTGCATGCCAGGCGCGGGGCGGGTTGAGGATAGTAGGGGGCATAAAGGGTGGCCATGCCTGCAATGGCCTCCAGAGCGTCTTGGTAGGCAGGGCTGGTACTGAACGCAGGGCACCAGTTGGCGATGGCCGTGGCCGGTGGAGCGAAGCCCTGCCGAAGGCTGGATTCGAGCAAAGGGCAAGCCGCCTCGGCGATTTTTCCGGCTGGCAGGTAGGTCATGTAATACAACGCCAAGCGGTACTGGGCAACCGGATGACCCAGTTCGACTGACTTCTCCAGCAGTGCGACCGCGCTCGGCAGCGTGCGCGCCATGGCCTGGCCCTGCCGGCTGAGCTCTGGGTCGCGCAGGTCGGCAGGGCGCAGCGGACTGGCGCTGTCATTTTCTGCGTCGGCCTGCTCCAGCAATGGCAAGGCCTGGCGGTAGAGAAGATCGGCGTGAGGGTCGATGCGCACTTCAAGCGCCAAGGCCGCAACCGGCATCAGCGTTGCGAGCAGTCCTGAGAAAAAGACAGCTCGACTCACAAATACGCCTCGCGAGTAAGCGCGGGGCACTGGAGCAGGACCAGCGCGGAATTCAGTGCTTGGGAGTTCATGGCGAGTACGCGTTTGCCTCGAGCGACCGGGAGCGGTGACGGGCTATTCTAGCCATCACCGGGTGCTTGTCGAAAGGGCCGCGAACAGTAATCAGACGAGCTTGAAGGGCGAAGCCTTGCGGCTGGCGTATTTTTCCTGCGCCAAGCCGAGCTTGGCGGTGATGACTTTGGCGAGTGCATTGTTGCCGAGGTCGTTGAGATGCAGACGGTCGAGGAACAGATCCTGGCCGAATACGGGTGAGCTGCTGAGCATGCCATTCATGTCATAGCAAGGCACTGGCTCCGCTTGGCTTTTTATCCGCCGGAAAAAGATCGAATGCAGATGATCGTCGTACACGCCGTCCAGCAACCGATCGTAATGGTCCGACCGTTGGAGCAGCAGGTTCAGCATTGCCTGTTCTCCAGGCGGTAGTTTTTCTCTACACCATGGAAGCAACGGCTGCAGGATGAAGGTCAGCGAGGTATGGCTGTCAGCGAGCAAGCGATCCCATTGCAGCAACGTGCGGCCAATGCGATCGGCGGCGCGGATCAAGCGCTTTTCAGGTGACGATAATACCGGTGGCGGTAGGGGCTGCTGACGGCGCCGGAAAAGGCGCTGCAGCCAATGCGGCCACGGCGAGCGGTGTGTTGTCGCCTGCTGTGGGTGCTTATTTGAGGTTCGGTGTTCGGGCGCATCGACACGCAGGTTCGCTTGCTGATCGTCAGCAAGCATTTCGCACATGCCCTCGTGCGCCAGGGTATTGAGTCCGCTCAGGATCACCACATGACCGATTCGCCTCAGTCGATGTTGGTGGCTCAGGAACAGCAGTAACTCCTGGGTGGCGTCTAACCCGCAGCCTGCCAGGCTCAGCCACACCTCGCCGGTCAGCAGGGCCAGGCAGGAAGCCACCGTCTGCTGGTCAGAACTCGCGCCGATTCCCAATGCGGTCGAGCCACCCACCAGCAGGTTGACGCGTGCCGAGCCGCCACGCTCGGCCAGGGAATAGCGCTTGCCGCCGAGGTGACTGTAGCGCAGGCCCAGCGCATCGGTATTGATGATGTCCGAGCGATAGCCTCGCTCATGAACGTAGAGCGTGAGGGGGGCACGGCGTCCGCCCAGCAGCAGAAAGCGCTGATAGTCTTCGTGCATCGCCTGGGCGCAGTTCATCTCCAGCGTGTGGTCGATCGGTGCCATAGGCGCTCCTATGGGCCGGGCCTGTTCAGCCGGCCAGCTCCCTGAGGTTGTACAGCAGGCCGCCTGCAGCAATCAGCAGCAGCGCGATGCCTGAGGCCAGGCTGATCATCCGGCTGCTGCGCTGCGAGGCGATCTTGCCGATTGCGAAGATGTACAGGCTCAGCACGGCAAAATCGATGGCAATCCACAGCAGCGACAGCACCACCATGCTTTTTCCGAACGACTCGGTGATCTGGATGAACTGCGGAAAGAAGGCAATGAAGAAGATGATGTCCTTCGGGTTGGAGATGCCGACCATGAACCCCTGCAATAGCCCGCCGCGGCCTCCACTCGTCGCCAGCGCGCTCTGTTCGGCAGCAGCAGCGGAGCTCGCTGGGCGCTTGAGGGCCTCGCGCAAGGTGCCCGAGGCGATGTAGCCGATGAACAGGCAGCCCAGCAGGCTCATGCCGCTGAGCCAGGCCGTGTCGATGGCCGCGCTGGTCATGATGATCCAAGCGGCGGCGCCAATCAGTACCAGCGATGCCCAATTGGTGCCTACCGCCGTGAACAGTGCCTTGCGTGCGCCTGCCGCGGCAGCGGTGTTGACGACCAACGCCACTACTGGGCCAGGGGTGGCGATCAGCAGCAAGACGGTCAAGGCATAGGTGGCGGTCAGTGCGGTATTCACGTTCAGTTCTCGATCTTATGTTCGATAGGGGTGCCAGGATTGAAAGGGCAGCGCGCGGGGTTGAGTGAGCCGGTTTCCTGGAGTTGGTACTGCGTCCATTCGTAGTTGTCGGGCTCGCCGAAGAACCCCAGGCTCTGGGGCACTCGCCCATCGTTGTAGCGCGCGACCCGTTCGCGGATTCGAGCGCGAATCCGTTGCCCGCTCTGGGTCGTGGCGCTGGCCACCTCGTCGAAACTCTCACGCGGATTGATCACGAAAACGATGCTATGGCCCAAATTGCGGCTTTTCATCTGCCGGTGAGCCGGAAAGCTCATGTTGATGAACAGCGGCATGCTGGCGAAGCAGAACGACCATTGCGTGTCGTGAGGATCACGTGGCACGTCTTGGGGCCAGGGGTGAGGGTCGCGAGCGTGTACTTGCTGCAGAATCTTCCACGCAAGCGCCTGCTGTTCTGCCAGCGTGCCGTGTTCGCGGGTTTCGAGAAACACCAGCAGTGGACAGCCGATCCGCTGCTTGAGTGGGATCGGCGCAATGGTCTGTACGTAGTCGGCCAGCCCGCGAGCGATATCGTTGGCCGGATCCTCGGCGCGGGCGAACAGGATATGGCAGGTGCCGGCGGCCACCGCCTTGCGCCCGAACAGGCAGGGAAAGCCTGGGTTGGCAAGAATGGCTTTGAAGTGTTGCAACGTGGTGTACGTCCAATGCTGTTTGCTCTGGACATGTTCGTCGGCCAGCTCTAGCGCATCCAGGCGATAGCAGTTTCCATAACCCGTAAACATGTTTTCCCCAGAAGAATGCTATGAAGTGGTTTTTCTGCCTTATCGCGGCGTATTGGCTGAATGTAATTGTTATTTACCTGCATTTTCTGGAAGCAGGACTCGGTTGTAAAACGCCTGGAACTATGAGTAACTATTAGTTTCACTCATGGTTTGGCGGCGAAGATGTCAGAACGGATTCAGGCTTTGCACGCCTTGCGTGCCTTCGAGGTGGCCTCGCGCTACGGATCCTTCACCCGTGCAGCGCAAGAGCTGGCATTGACTCAGGGTGCCGTCAGCCACCACATCAAGACCTTGGAAGCCTTGTTCGGCTGCGACCTGTTCGAGCGCCGAGGCCCCAAGCTGCGCCTCACCGAGCACGGACGTCTGCTGGCCCAAGAGCTCAAGGTCGGGTTCAAGATCATCGAGAACGCCTGTGCGTTGTTGCGTCAGGACCGCTACGGCCTGCGCTTGAAGGCTGCATCGACCCTCACCGTGCGCTGGTTGCTCAGGGCGGTGGACAGCTTCAAGAGGGCCGACGACAGTTGCAGCGTGCAACTCTCCAGCGTGTGGATGGATATCGACACGGTGGATTTCTATTCCGAGCCCTATGACTGCGCCATCCTGCTGGGCAATGGCCGCTTTGCAGCCGACGTCGAAAGCGTGAAGCTGTTCGACGAATGGCTGATCCCCGTGTGTCATCCGGATTATCTGAGCGACCCGGCACCGCCCTTGTCGGTGCTGCGCGAATGTGAGTTCCTGCACCCGTCGTCCGACCGCCGCGATTGGCGCCGTTGGCTGGCGCGGGTGGATGCCCCGGACATCAGCATCGACCAAGGCCAGGTGTTCGATACCTTGGACCAGGGCATCTCCGCTGCCCAGCAAGGGTTGGGGATTTCGGTGGTCGATCTGGTACTGGCCAGCGCCGACCTTGATGCCGGGCGCCTGATCACCCCGTTCAGGCAGGCGGTGTCGACGGGTGACGGCTATTACATGACTTGGCTCAAGGCCAGCCCCAAAGCCAAGCAGATGGCCAAGTTGCGCGATTTTCTCATCGGTCAGGTGCCGCCTCTGGCGTTGAAGGACATCACCTACCTGTATGGCTGATCCGTCCCTGGATCGTGGCACTGACCTCAGAAGCCGAAATGGCTCAGGCCTGGGTGATCGTCGGGTCGGCGCCCCAGTGACCAGCGGAATTGGCGGTCTTCTTCGTTGATTGGCATCTCGTTGATGCTGGCGTGGCGATGCTGCATCAGGCCATCGGGTGCGAATTCCCAATTTTCATTCCCGTAGGCCCGATACCACTGACCGCTGTCGTCGCGGTATTCGTAGACATAGCGCACCGCGATGCGGTTGTCGGTGAAGGCCCAGAGCTCCTTGATCAGCCGGTAGTCATGCTCGCGGTTCCACTTGCGGGTGAGAAATGCCTGAGCCTCGTCGCGATTGCTGACGAAATCGACCCGATTGCGCCAGCGGGTGTCGAGCGTGTAAGCCAGAGCGACCTTTGCCGGATCGCGGCTGTTCCAGCCGTCTTCAGCCAGGCGGACTTTTTCGATGGCGGTTTCACGGCTGAACGGTGGCAGGGGTGGACGGGACATGGCGAAACTCCTCTGAGTGCAGATCGAGTAGGCGACCTGATGGAGTGAAGCCTAAGCTTTCACGGCTAGCACGAGAATCCGCCCGCGTGTCAGTTCATCATTTCGCCGGGCGGAACAATCGCCGATTGTTACCTGTGGTGCGTCAGAGCGCTTCGCCCATTCCCCGTCGCGCTACGTGAGTGCGTCCACCCAGCCACACCAGCAAGAGCGCGCTGACGGCGAGCAATCCACCGGCCATCGGCACGGCTGTGTAGCCAAGGTCCAGACTGATCACCGCGCCGCCCAAGGCCGCGCCGAGTGCGTTACCCAGATTGAACGCGCCGACGTTGATCGACGACGCCAGCCCCGGTGCCTCGGCGGCGGCGGTCATGACCCGCATCTGCAGCGGCGGGACGACGGCGAAGGTGAAGACGCCCCACACCAGCAGCGCCAGCGCCGCACCGACGTGAGTGCCAAGCACCAACGGCATCGACAGCATGATCACCGCCAGAATGGCCAGCACGATGCGCGCGGCACCGTCCAGCGACCAGTCGGCCAGGCGCCCGCCAAGGCTGTTGCCCAGGGTGAAGCCCACGCCGATCAGCACCAGCCCGAGGGTCACGAACGCCGCCGAGGCGCCGGTGAGCGCCGTGAGCACTGGCGCGACATAGGTGTACAGCGTGAACATCGCGCCGGCGCCGAGTACGGTGGTGGCCATGGCCAGCAGCACATTGGCGCGGCCGATCACCGCCAGCTCCTTGCGCACAGGCGGCACGCTGCCGCGTTCACCCTTGGGCAGGGCGTACCACAAGGCGGCGATGGCGATGAGGCCCAGCACCGCGGTGCCGGCGAAAGCCATGCGCCAGCCAATCTGCTGGCCGATCCAGGTGGCAGCCGGCACCCCACCGATATTGGCGATGGTCAGGCCCATGAACATGCTGGCGATGGCGCTGGCCTGCCGTTCCTTGGGCACTACGCTGGCGGCGACCACCGCGCCGAGGCCGAAGAATGCCCCGTGGTTGAGGCTGGTGATCAGGCGGGAGATCAGCAGGGTGTAGTAATCCGGCGACAATGCCGACAGCAGGTTGCCGACGGTGAAGATGCTCATCAGCAGCATCAGCGCCGCGCGCTTGCCGAAGCGGCTGAACAGCAGGGTCATGATCGGCGCGCCGACCATCACACCGATCGCATAGGCGGTGACCAGCATGCCGGCGCTGGGAATGCTGGCGTTGACGCCTCCGGCGATGACCGGCAGCAGGCCCATTGGGGCGAATTCGGTGGTGCCGATGCCGAAGGCGCCGATAGCCAAGGCAAACAAGACACGTTTGGGATGCAGCACGCTCATCGAAAACTCCAGGTGATGGCGGTGGGACGACATAAGGAGGAGGGCGCCGGTCACGCCGGCGCCGGGTGGTACAGGATCAATCCCAGGCAGGCGCCAGCCCCGCCGGGCTGACCTCACGGCCGTTGCGCTCCAGACCGGCGATGCGCGCCATGTCCTGTTCGTCCAGGCGCAGGTCGCGGGCGAGCAGGTTGCTGGCCAGGTTCTCACGTTTGGTGGAGGAGGGAATGACCGCATAGCCTAGCTGCAAGGCCCAGGCTAGAGCAACTTGAGCGACGCTGGCCTGGTGCTTGCTGGCGATCTCGGCCAGCACCGGATCCTTGAGCACCTTGCCATAGGCCAGGGTCATGTACGAGGTCACGGCGATGCCCTGCTCGCCGAGGAAATCGGCCAATCGACGGTTTTGCAGATAGGGGCTCAGTTCGATTTGGTTAGTGGCGATTTCGCCTTTGCCGACCACCTCGATGGCCTGACGCGTCAGTTCGATGTTGAAATTGGAAATACCGATCTGCCGGGTCAATCCTGCCCGCTTGGCCTCGGCCAGTGCGGTCATGAATTCCCGCAGTTCCACACCGTTGCCCGGTGCCGGCCAATGGATCAGGGTCAGGTCGACCTGGTCGGTGCGCAGTTTGCTCAAGCTTTCGCGCAGGCTGGGGATCAGCTTGTCGGCAGCGTAATTGTGGGTCCAGATCTTGGTGGTCAGGAACAACTGGTCGCGAGCCACGCCACTCTCGGCGAGAGCCTGGCCGACATCGGCTTCGTTCTTGTAGATCTGCGCGGTATCGATGGCGCGGTAGCCCAGTTGCAGGGCCGTCTTGACCGAGTCGATGACGGTTTGACCGGTAAGGCGATAGGTGCCGAGGCCGAAGGCAGGGATAGTCATGCAAGGTGCTCCACGCAAAGGATGATCGAATTCATTCGAGCCGGGAGCAGTGTGAAGGTTGCAGCGCAAATGATTAAGCACGCTGCCGGGCAAGCACTTTTGCGTTCAAGTCATCAATCCGACCGTCTGGCCTACCGGGCGCGAAATACACGCCCGGCACGGTGAATGCGATCAGGGCTGCGCCTCCGCCAGCGGGCGAGCGTCCTTCTGCACCTGCTCCCAGACCCGCAGGAAGTTGCCGGCCCAGAGCTTGGCGATGTCGGTCTCGCTGTAGCCACGGCTGAGCAGTTCGGCCGTGACGTTGCGGATCTCGCTGACGTCTTTCCAGCCTTCCAGGCCGCCGCCATCGTTGAAGTCCGAACTCAGGCCCACATGATCGATACCGACTTTCTTGACCGTGTAGTCGATGGCGTCGGCGTACTGCTTGAGCGTCGCCTTGGGCTCTTCTTCGAGAATCGCGTAGAGGCTGCTGGCGTATTCGCCGAAGCGTGCTTCGGGCCAGATGGCGATCACTGCATCGCCCGGCATCAACGCGTTGGCCAAGCCTTGCAACGGCTGCAGGTCGAAGCGCGCGCGCAGGGCTTCGAGCTTCTCCAATACCGGCTTGCTCAGCGGTTTGAGGTACTGCCCGAAGCCGACTACCTGGATCACGCCGCCGCTGTCCTTGATCAGCTGCATTTCCTTGTCGGACAGGTTGCGCGGAATGTCCACCAGGGCCCGGGGCGCGGAGTGCGAGGCAACGATGGGCGCACGGCTCAGGCGCGCGACCTGCTCCAAAGCCAGGGTGGACATCTGCGACACGTCGATGATCACGCCCAGGTCATTCAGTCGTTTCACCGCCGCTTGGCCCAGCGGCGACAGACCGCCCAGCGCGTCGGCGGTGTCATTGAGAAACGGCAGCGGGCGCGAGGAGTCTGCCCAGTCGTTGTTGCCGGTGTAGCTGAAGCCGAACATGCGCATGCCACGTGCCGTCCACAGGTCCAGTTGCGACAGGTCGTGGCCCAGCGGATAGGCGTTCAGCATGCTGATGAAGATCGCGAACTTGCCCTCGCCATTCAGGCGGCGGAAGTCCTCGGGGGTGTAGGCAATGCCGACCTGGTTGGGGAAATCGCGAACCATGCCACTGATGATCTTCCAGCGCACCTCTTGCTGCTGCCTGGCCTCGTCGACGAAGCCAGGCGTCGGGCGGTGCGGTGCATTGGGGCCGTTCCAGATCTCGGGCCAGCCAAAGAGGGTCAGGGCCGCGCCGGAGAGCCGACCGCGGTTGGCTTTGACCAGGTCGAACTGACCAGGGCCGTCCTTGTCGACCTCCTCGCCCGTGCTGCCCAGGCTCAGAGGAACCGTGATGTGACTGTCGAACGAGAGCATGTGCTCGTGCAGCGCCTCGGCCTGCTCGACGATCTTTTGCGGGTAACCGGCAGTGCGGTGTTGCCAGTAGAAATAGCCGGCAGCGCTGCCCAGGGCGACTATCAGGGCCAAGGGCAGGCCGATGTACAAGGCTTTGCGGGAACGGGTCTTGGTCATTGCCATCTCGGTGCAGGGCTGATCGCAACCGCCCGGCAGGTGCACGACGTGCCGGGACAGGGTTCGGGTATCAGGTGGACGAATGGCGTCGACGCAGATTTACGTGGCAGGCGGTTGTCGGTGCCGGCCTCAGCCGTGCGGGGTTGCGCGCTTGTCGGGGGTGCCGGCGTACTGCGCCTTGAGATGACCCTGATCGTCCAGCAACCAGGCGTCCATGATCTCGCGCACCACGGGGCCGGCAACTCGGCCGCCCGCTTCGCCGTTCTCGATCATCACCGCCACCACGATCGACGGATGATCGGCCGGGGCAAAGCCGACGAACAGGGCGTTGTCACGGTGCCGCTCCAAGGTCTTGTCGCGGTTGTAGCGCTCGCCCTGGCGGATCGCGACCACCTGCGCCGTGCCGCTCTTGCCAGCGATCCGGTACTGCGCGCCTGCTGCGGCGGCGCGGGCGATGCCCCGCGGATCGTGCATGACCATCTGCATGCCCTGACTGACCTGGTCCCAGGCGCGCTTGTCGTGCAGCACGATATCGGGCATCGGGTTGGGGTCTACCGGCTTCTCGCCGCCCACCGTCATCGCCAGGTGCGGGCGATGCCACACACCCTTGCTGGCCAGCAGGCTGGTGGCCTGGGCCAGCTGCAGCGGGGTGACCTGCATGTAGCCTTGGCCGATACCCAGAATCAGCGTCTCGCCCGGGAACCAGGCCTGGCGGCGGGTGGCGCGCTTCCACTGCGCCGACGGCATCAGGCCCGGCGCTTCTTCGAACATGTCCAGCGAGACTTTCTGCCCCAGGCCGAACTCGGCCATATAGTCGTGCAGGCGATCAATGCCCAGCTTGTGCGCCAGGTCATAGAAGTAGGTGTCGTTGGAACGCATGATGGCGGCGTAGAGGTCCACCCAGCCATCGCCACTGCGGTTCCAGTTGCGGTACTTGTGGTCGTAGTTGGGCAGTTCGTAGTAGCCCGGGTCGAATACCCGGCTGCCGGGGGTGATGACGCCGCTGTCCAGTCCGGCGATGGCCACCTCCGGCTTGACCGTCGAGCCGGGCGCATACAGACCACGCAGCACGCGGTTGAACAGCGGCCGGTCGATGGAGTCGCGCAGGGCTGCGTACTGCTTGAAACTGATGCCTTTGACGAAGAGGTTGGGGTCGAAGCTGGGGTTGCTGACCATGGCCAGCACGTCGCCTGTAGCCGGGTCCAGCGCGACCACCGCGCCACGCCGCTCGCCCAGGGCTTTCTCGGCGGCCTGCTGCAGGTGGGCATCGAGGCTGAGCACGATGTCCTTGCCTGGTATCGGGTCATGATGGCGCAGCACGCGCATCACCCGGCCCTGGGCATTGGTCTCGACTTCTTCGTAGCCCACATGGCCGTGCAGCTCGTTCTCGTAGAAGCGCTCCACGCCGGTCTTGCCGATCGACTGGGTACCGCGGTACTCGGTGTTATCGAGGCTCTTGGCTTCTTTTTCGTTGATCCGCCCCACGTAGCCCACCGAATGGGCGAAGTGCTCGGCCAACGGGTATTCGCGGATGAACTGTGGCTCGACTTCCAGCCCTGGCAGGCGGAACTGATTGACCGCGATCTGGGCGATTTGCTCCTCGCTCAGACCGACCATTAGGGTCACCGGCTCGAAGGGCTTGCGCCCCCGCCGCAGGTCCTTGTCGAACTGGGCGCGGTCGTCCTCGGACAGGTTCAGCACCTGGGCCAGGGCATCGAGCACGGCCGGGGTCTGGCCGTTGGTGCGCTCACGGGTCAAGGTCAGGTTGAAGCTGGGTTTGTTGTCGGCCAGCACCACACCGTTGCGGTCGTAGATCAGGCCACGTTCCGGGGGAATCGGCAGCACGTGCACCCGGTTGTTCTCCGAAACGGCCGACTGCTGGTCATGCTGCAGCACCTGCAACACGTACAGTCGACCCACCAGGACCGCGACCAGGCTCAGGGTCAGCGCGGCGCACACCAACAGGCGGCGGTTGACCAGGCCTTTTTCGGTTTCGTGGTCCTTGAGGGGGATCGGTTGTGGCATGGGGTCTCGGGTGGCGTATCGGTGAGGGCAACGGCGCGGGGTTCGCGATGCTACGCAAGGCCGCGGCGCGTCTCAACCCAGGCTTGCCCTGCGATCACCGTGTCGCAGGGCTGTCGAGCCGCTGTTGAAGGGGTTGTCGAGAACATGAAGATTTATTCATTCGGCCAGATGAAGCGTGGGTTGCGCCCTGCCTCGACGTTGAGAGAAGCAGGGCGCAAGCCGCCGCGGTCTACAGCACTTTGTCGAGGGTGATCGGGAACTCGCGCACCCGCTTGCCCGTGGCGTGATAGATGGCGTTGGCAATCGCGGCGGCGACGCCGACCACGCCGATTTCCCCGACGCCCTTGGAGCCGAGCTCATTGACGATGTCGTCTTGCTCCTCGACGAAAATCACCTCGATGTCGCCGATATCGGCGTGCACGGGAATGTGATACTCGGCCAGGTTGTGGTTGAGGACGCGGCCGAGCCCATGGTCGGTTTGGCCTTCCTCGTGCAGCGCCATGCCCAAGCCCCACACCACGCCGCCGAGGATCTGGCTACGGGCGGTCTTGGGGTTGACCACGCGACCTGCCGCCACGGCGCTGACCACGCGGGTCACCTTGATCGAGCCCAGATCCTCATCGACAGCGACTTCGACGAACACGGCTGAGTGGGTCGCGGTGGAAAAGGCCTGGCGCCGACTCCCAGGCTCGGCGTCGATCTGCACCTGCAATACGCCATGCTCGGCGCGTGCAACGATGTCTGCCAGGGCGATGCGCTGGCCGGCGGCGTGCAAATGGCCGTCGGCGAAGCGAATGTCTTCGACCGCCACTGCCGACAGCGCCGGGTACGCCTGACGTGCGCATTCCAGCACCTTGGCGCGCAACACCAGGCAGGCCTGGCGCACCGCCGAGCCGACCGAGGACACGGTGAACGAGCCGCCTTGCAGGGGCGCGGTGGGCAACGAGGAGTCGCCAAGCTCGAAGGTCACCTCAGCCGTGTCCAGGCCCATGGCGTCGGCCGCGATCTGGGTCATGACGGTGTAGGTGCCGGTGCCAATATCAGTGGTAGCGCTGCTGACCGTCAGGTGTCCGGAGGCATCCATCCGGGCTTTGGCGCTGGCTTTCATCTGCATGGCTTCCCACACGCCGGTGGCCATGCCCCAACCCAGCAATTGCTTGCCGCTGCGCATGCTGCGCGGCTGCGGGTTGCGCTTGGCCCAGCCGAAGCGCTCGGCGCCTTGGTCGTAGCAGGCCAGCAGTTCTTTGCTGGAGTAGGGCTTGCCTTCATTGCCATTGTGCGAGGCAAAGTTGAGCCGTCGCAGTTCCACTGGGTCTAGGTCCGCTGCGCAGGCCAGCTCGTCCATTGCGCATTCCAGCGCGATCATCCCTGATCCGGCCCCAGGGGCACGCATGTCCAGCGGGGTGTAAACATCCAGGTCCACCAGGCGATAGCCCAGTGCCACGTTGTCGCACTGGTAGAGCATGCCGCTCCATTCCACCAAGTGTTCAGTGAAGTCTTCGAAGCGCGAGGTCTGGCCAACTGCGTCGTGGCCGACTGCCAGTAACTTGCCTCTGCCATCCACACCCAGCCGTACACGCTGCTGAGTCCTTGGGCGATAGCCGAAGGTGAACATCTGCTGACGGGTGAGGGTGAGTCGCACCGATCGCTTGAGGTGCAGCGCCGCCATCACCGCCAGGGGCAGTTGATACTGAGGTCTCAGACCCGAGCCGAATGCCCCGCCGACGAACGCGGCCAGCACGCGGATACGGTCCTTGGGCAGGCCGAAAACGTTGTGCAAGTAGTCTTGGCAGTTCTGCGTACCTTGGGTCTTGTCGTGGATTTCCAGGGCATCGCCGGGTCTGTAGAACACCGTGGAGGCGTGTGGCTCCATCGGGTTGTGGTACTCGTTGGCAGTGACATAAGTAGCGTCCAGCGTGGTGCTCGCAGTGGCATAGGCGCCGGCGAAATCGCCACGCGGCTCGGGGAGCTCGGCCGGCGCTTCGTGGCTGGCTACAAGCGCACCGAGCAGATCGGTGCGATGGTCATCCTGATCGTACTCCACGGTCACCAACGCCCCGGCATGCCGGGCGAGCTCCAGCGTGTCGGCCACCACCAGCGCGATCGGCTGGCCGCTGTACAGGACCTTGTCGTTGTACAGCGGACGGAAAGGGGACCCGTCAGCCGAGTCGTCATCGCTGTAATCATCGTCGTAACTGGAAACATGGGGTCTGTTCAGGTGGTGCAGCACGGCAATCACGCCAGGCACCTGCAAGGCGGCGGCGATGTCGATTGCGCGGATACGGCCGCTGGCGATGGTGCTCGACACCACACTGGCATGCAGCAGGCCGTCTTCGTGGTACTCGCCGGCATAGCGCGCCTGGCCGGTGACCTTGGCCACGCCATCGACGCGGTCCAGGGGCTTGCCCATGGCGGAGGTAAAACTGTTCATGGGGTGTTTCCTCTGTGCGGGGTACCAAGCGCTGCTTCGGTCAAGGCGCGAATGATCGCGCGCTCGGCCAGTTCGACTTTGAAGCCGTTGTGATCGAGCGGAACGGCGTCTTCGAGGACCCGCTTGGCCACCCGGGCGAAGAGTGCTGGCGAGACGGTCTGTCCCTGCATCAGCGCCTCAGCCGCCTCGTTGCGCCAGGGCTTGTGCGCCACGCCACCGAGTGCCAGGCGCGCTTGCTGGATGACGTCGCCGCGCAACTCCAGTGCCGCTGCGACCGATACCAAGGCAAAGGCATAGGACGCCCGGTCACGAATCTTCAGGTAGCGAGCGTGTTCGGCGAACCGCGCCGGGGGCAGCTCGATGGCGGTGATCAGTTCATCGTCGTCGAGTTGATTGTCACGCTCAGGTGCATCGCCGGGCAGGCGGTGGAAATCCTTGAAGGCGACGCAGCGCGTGCCGCGAAGACTCTGCACGTGAACCACGGCCTCCAGCGCCGCCAGGGCCACGCACATGTCCGAAGGGTGAGTCGCAACGCACGCTTCGCTGGCACCGAGGATGGCGTGAATACGGTTCAGGCCTGTGCGCGCCGGGCAGCCGCTGCCGGGTTCGCGTTTGTTGCAGGGCGTGCCAGTGTCATAGAAGTAGTAGCACCGGGTGCGTTGCAACAGGTTGCCGCCGGTGCTGGCCATGTTGCGCAACTGCGGTGAAGCGCCGGCCAGGATGGCTTCGGACAGCAACGGGTAGTCCCGCTCGATCAGCGGATGCCAGGCCAGGTCGGCGTTGCTCACCAGCGCGCCGATCAGCACGCCACCGTCGGCGGTGGACTGCACGCTGTCCAGGCCCAGCCCGGAAAGATCGATCAGGCGTTCGGGACGCTCGATGTTTTCCTTCATCAGGTCGATCAGGTTGGTGCCGCCAGCGATGAAGCGTGCGCCCGGCCCGACACTGTTCAGGGCCTCGGCGATGGAAGTGGGGTGCTGATAGCTGAAGGGCGTCATTCACTCACCTCGCGCATCTGCGGCAGGGCTTCTTCGACCGCCGCGATGATGTTGCTGTAAGCCCCGCAGCGGCACAGGTTGCCGCTCATGTGCTCGCGGATGGCCTCCCGGGTATGGGCACGGCCTTCGCGGGCCAGTCCGACCGCCGAGCAGATCTGCCCAGGCGTGCAGTAGCCGCACTGGAACGCGTCCCGCTTGATGAAGGCGCGTTGCAAGGGATGCAAGGCGTCGCCGTCAGCCAGGCCCTCGATGGTGACCAGGTCGGCCCCTTCGCAGCGGATCGCCAAGGTCAGGCAGGCGTTGACTCGCTTGCCGTCGCGCAACACGGTACAGGCGCCGCACTGGCCATGGTCGCAGCCCTTTTTCGAGCCTGTTAGGTCGAGCTGTTCACGCAGCAGGTCCAGCAGCGTAGTCCAGGGATGCACCTGTACGGTACGGGCCTGACCGTTGACGGTCAGGGAAACGGGGTGCGCCGTAGCGCCCTCGACAGCGGTGGCATTCATGGAAATTCCTCACGGTTACGGTCGTGCACAGTGGACTGTGTCTCTAAACAGCGACTGACGTGATCCGATGAAGGTTCAGCCTGTTTGCCGGAACGCTGATTGAAGGGGCTGGCGTTGAACGGGCTTGGCTAAGCCGCAGAAGCGGCTGGAGGGGACTCCGGCAGCCTGTGCGAGGTCTGCCGGAAAGGTCTCGATACTCAGGGTTTGAGGTCTGGATTGGTGTCTTTGGTGTTTTTCTGACCTATAGGATCGATGTCGCCCGGGTTACGCGGGTCCTGGCGCGTGTCGATGTTCGGTGCCGGAGACAGTTGCAGCACCTCGTTGGTGTAGTCCCACTCCTGCTGGACCTCATCCGGGTGATCGTTCAAGTGCAGGCCGTAGGACGGGATGATCTGCTTGATTTTCTGTTGCCATTCAGGTGTTGCGAGCTTGTCCTTGAACACTCGGTTGAGCAGGTCGAGCATGATCGGTGGCGCGGTCGAGGCGCCCGGCGAGGCGCCCAGCAGGCCGGCGATGCTGCCGTCCTTGGAGGCGACCACTTCGGTACCGAGCTTGAGTACACCGCCCTGGTCCGGGTCTTTCTTGATGATCTGCACGCGCTGGCCGGCCTGCCACAGTCGCCAGTCTTCCTTCTTGGCATGGGGGAAGTAAGTCTGCAGGGCTTCGAAACGATCGTCGTCGGACTGCATGACTTGGCCGACCAGGTACTTGACCAGGTCGAACTCACGGACCCCGACGCGAACCATGGGCCAGGTGTTGTGCACACTCATGCTGGCGAACAGGTCGAGCAGCGAGCCTTCCTTGAGGAATTTGGTGGAAAAGGTCGCGAACGGCCCGAACAGGATCATGCGCTTACCGTCCAGTACCCGCGTGTCCAGGTGCGGCACCGACATCGGCGGCGCGCCGGTGGCGGCGATGCCGTAGGCCTTGGCCATGTGGCGCAGGGCGATGGCCGGGTTCTCGGTGACCAGGAATGAGCCGCCCACCGGGAAGCCGACATAGTCCTTGGCCTCGTCGATGCCTGACTTCTGCAGCAGCGGCAGCGCGGCACCGCCCGCGCCGATGAACAGGAACTTGGCGTTGGTCGACTGGCGGCTGCCGTCCTTGAGGTTCTTGTACGTCACATGCCACGAGCCGTCGTCGTTGCGGGTAATGTCCTGGACCTCGCTGGACAGCTTGAGGTCGAAGTTCGGCCGGCTTTGCAGGTAGGCCACGTACTGGCGGGTGATTTCGCCGAAATTGACGTCGGTGCCAATGGGTGTCCAGGTCGCCGCCAGTTTTTGATCGGGGTCGCGACCCTCCATCATCAGCGGCACCCACTTGCGGATCTGCTCGGGATCCTCGGAGTACTGCATCGGCCGGAACAGGGGGCTGGCCTGCAGCGCTTCGTAACGCTTGCGCAGGAAGCGGATATTGTCGTCACCCCAGACGAAGCTCATGTGCGGCGTGGAATTGATGAAGGAGCGGGGGTTTTTCAGCACGCCCTGCTTGACCTGCCAGGCGAGGAACTGTCGGGTGATCTGGAACGACTCGTTGATTTCCACGGCCTTGGTGATATCGATCTTGCCGTCTTTCTCCGGTGTGTAGTTCAGCTCGGCCAAAGCCGAATGGCCGGTGCCGGCGTTGTTCCAGCCGTTGGAGCTTTCCTCGGCGACCTTGTCCAGCCGCTCGATCATCTGCATCGACCAACTCGGCTCCAGTTCGTTGAGCCAGATAGCCAGGGTGGAGCTCATGATGCCACCGCCGACGACCAGCACATCGACCTTGGGTGGATCGGCGGCATTGGCGGTGGACATAGCGCAGCCAAGGCTGAGCAGCGCGCAGTTGAGGCGGTTGTTGATCTTCATGTCGGCTCCAGAGAGGCGCGCACGCCTCCGATAACGGTGGAAGAGTCTTCGAGAAGCCTGACCGGACGTCGGTTCAAAACGTCCGGCCAGGGCCTGCATTGGAGTAGCAGGCGCGTCACCTTGAGGTTGAGAATAGAAGATCGTCGCAGCGCCACGGGAGGCACGGGATGTTGTTGGTCCGCACAGATCGCCAGCACTCGTCTGGAAGGCTATCCTTCGAGCAGATCGCCTGGTGCTTGAGGGGGCTACCCCACATCGGCATGACCTACCATCGAATACACATCAGGGAGGACGCGACATGCTCAAGCGAGGCGATGACTACAAGCGCTGGTGCGACCCAGGCCTCAACCATCAGGTTCACCAGCAAACCCTCGATGACGGCACGTTGCTCGAGGTACAGACGCGATTGTCGCGAACCGGCGCTACGCAGTTGTTCATTGGGATCTACGAAGCTGACGGTGCGTGCATCCATGAGCGTGTCTATGACCAAAGGCCTGGCGAAACCACCACGCGTGCATTGCTCTGGGGGCTGGGTCGCGCCCGGCGTCTGGCGCAAGAAGCGCGCAAACATGGGACTTGGATCATCAATCAGTGAGTCTGCAGGCCTGAGGTTCACCTGGGCCACCCGGTAGATTTTTGGAACTCAGGCCCTGCGCCACTTGCCCACTTCCTTGACAGTCACAGACCACGAGGAGGGGCAAGATGCCCAAGGCAACAGGCAAAGTCCGTTATGGCGTGGTAGCCGGCGGCTCGATTTCCCAGGGTGCGTTCATGCCAGGTATCGGTCAGACCGATAACTCGGTGATCACTGCATTGGTGACGGGTGACCCACAGAAGGCCAGGCTTCTGGCCGAGCGCTACGCGCTCAAGGCCTATGCCTATGAAGAGTACGCCGCGCTCTTGAGCAGCGGTGAAGTGGATGCGGTGTACGTTGCCACGCCGAACTTCCGCCACCGCGAATTCGTGGTTCCAGCGCTCGAAGCGGGCATTCACGTGCTGCTGGAAAAACCCATGGGGGTCAGTGAGGCCGATTGCCAGGCCATGATCGACGCGGCGCAGCGTTCCGGCGCCAAACTGATGATCGCCTACCGCCTGCACTGCGAGCCCGGCACCCTGGACATGGTCGAGCGCGTGCATGCCGGTAACTTCGGTGACCCACGGTTGTTCACGTCGATCTTCACTCAACGGGTCAAACCCAGCAATCATCGCGCGCAAAGCGGTTTCGAGGCCGGCCCTGTGCCTGACATGGGGCCGTACCCGCTGAACATGGTGCGTCAGCTGTTCAATGCCGAACCCATCGAGGTGTCGGCGATCGGCGTGCATTCACCGGGGTCATCGATCAATACCTGGGACACCGTCACGGTCAGCCTGCGCTTCCCCGACGAGCGCCTCGCACAATTCACCGTGAGCTACACCTTGCCCGACAGCGAGCGTTTCCAACTGCTGGGCACCAAGGGCGAGATCGAGGCGTCGCCGTGTTTCGGCTATGGCGAAGGCGTCGCCATCAGCTATCGAGCCACCATCGACGGCGAAACGCGGGTCCACGTCAATCCGGTTGTGGATCAATTCGCTGGTGAAACCGCTTACTTCTCCGATTGCATCCTCAACAACGAGAGTCCGGAGCCCGATGGAGAGGAGGGGCGGCGCGATGTGAGAGTGGTCGCCGCAATCCAGCGAGCCCTGGAGACTGGCCAGGCTCAGCGCCTCGAGCCCCTCGATCCACGGCCAGTCGCGCGGCGTGCAACGCAACGTCGGGCGTTTCCGTTAGCCAAGGTGCCGCCGATGATCGACACCGAATCGCCCACCGAATGACTGTGCCGTCCGAGCGCGCTGCCTGGCGCGCCCGGACCTGCGCGCCTCAGCGCTGGGGGGCGTAGCCACCAATGGCCAACGCCGCACGCAACGCGGCCAGGTGAGTCAGTCCCTGGGGCAGGTTGCCCAGATAATGCCCCGTACTTGGGTCGACCATTTCCGAATAGATACCCACGCCATGGGCCAGCCCGGCTAGCGCCTGGTCGTAAGCCTGCTCGGCACGGCCACGCTGATCGAGTATGGCCCAGGCCTCGATCAGCCAGAACGTGCAAGCGAGAAAACACCCTTCCTCTTGCTCGGCTCCACTGTAGCGATAATGGAAGGCGCCGCTACCCAGTGCCTCCTGCACCGCCTCCAACGTACTGTGCAAACGTGCTCGGGATGGGTAGCCGAAGCGCACTGCCAGGGCGATCGAGGCATCCAGCCGATCGCTGCCGGGGTAGAACAGGTAGGCCTGGTGCTTCTCGCTCCAGCCGTGGGTTTCTATCCATACGTGAATACGCTCCCGCTCGCGCACCCAGCGCTCGCGGCAGGTGGTGGGCAGATGACCGCCATCGGCCAGTTCGATGGCTCGGGTCAGGGCTTGCCAACTGCTGACCTTGGACATGGTGTAATGCTGCGGCTCGGGCAATTCCCAGATACCGGAGTCGGGTAGGCGCCAGCAGTCGGCACATTGGTCGGCCAAGTGGGCCAATGTGGCGGCGCTGACGGCATCGAGGATGTTGCCGCTGTCGATGAAACAGCGCGCGGTCTCGAAGATGTCGCCGAACACACCATGCTGCAGTTGATCCCGGGCATCGTTGCCGACCACCGGCGGGGAATGCTTGTAGCCGGGCAGGTCGAGGGGGCGGGTGCAGTCGCCCAGCGCACCGTCGAGTGTGTAGAACACCTGCGCCCCATGTTCTTTCACCCGCCGCAACAGCCAGGTGAAGGCGGCCTTGGCTTCGGGCTGGGCGCCGATACCGAGGAAGGCTTCGATGGTGTAGCCGGCATCACGGATCCAGGCGAAGCGGTAGTCGTAGTTCTTCGCACCGCCGATGCGCTCGGGCAACGAGGTGGTGGCCGCAGCCATGATCGAGCCGCTGGGCGAGGACAGCAGCAGCTTGAGCGCCAGGGCATTGCGCACCACCAGGCCCTTGAAAGGGCCATCGTAAACCAGGCTTTGTGACCACTGGCGCCATTCCCGGTCGGAGCCGTCGATGCGCGCATCGATCAGGCTCAACGGGGGCACCACCAGCGGCTCATCGTGCCCGGCGATCAACGCCACGATGCTGCGCTGGCCTGGGCCGACCGACACGCGGGCGCGCACGCCCATGTCATCCTTGCGCTCGATTTCCGTGCGCGCATCATGCAGGAACAGACCAAGGATATGACCGGCGTGGAACACGCAGCCGTTGTCGTTGGGCGTCAGGTAGGGGCTGATGGTGTCGGCCTGGGTGCCGAAGTCGATGGCGATGTCGAACTCGACTTCGCCTTCGACGCCTTCGATACGGCGGGCCAGCTCAGCCCAGGGCAAGCGACCGGCCGGGCCGCTGTTCAGCGATTCGGTGAGTCTGGCGCGACCATTGGCGGTGATGTACAGGGTTTCCAACACATTGCTGTCAGGTAGATACCGGCGCTGGACGTGGAACGGTTCGCGTGGCGTGACGGCGAAGAAGCCTCCGGTGGAGGGGGCCAGCAGCCGATCGAACAGGGGGGGAGAGTCCATGTGCGGGACGCACCACCAATCGATCGAACCATCCAGGCCGATCAGCGCCACTGATCGGCCATCGCCCAGGGCAGCGTAGTGCTCGAGCAGCAGCCAGCCACCGCTGTCGCGTTGCGGTTCGCCCTGTTGGCAGGAGTGAGAGTCGATATCGTGCACGCTGTGTCTCCGCTGTAGGTCGTAATCTTGGGACCAAAGGTGCGGCTGCGGAGTTCTGAACGACGCGTTTGAGCTATTGAGTGACCAATCAGTCAAAAAAACGGAATTTTTTGATTCAGTGCCCGCTCCATTAGCCTGAACTGATGAGGAGAGTCCAATGGCAGGACAGCAGTTGTACGTGATCGAGTACGCGCTTCATGGGGAATACCGGACTTTCATCATTCGGCTGGAACGTATGGATAATGCCGCAGCTTGGCACTGGGCAAGCTGCGACGCGGGCGTGGGCATCATTCCCCGGTTTGGCCAGCATTCCATCAAGAAGGTCAGCCGGCCGATGGCTGAGCGCTATGGGCTGTCCGATGTGCGCTGGCGGCCTTCGGGGCAGGGCCCCGAGTTCGTTGCGCCACTTGTGGATGTGCAGAAGTTTTCCAGCGCTGGCGTCAAGCCCGTTCACCGCGCAACCAACGCTGATGATAGTGAGCCACCCGAGACAGCCCATAGATCGCACCTTCATGCATGACCGCTGCGCGTTCGCCGAAAAAACGCTGGCTGCGGGTAAACACTGCAACGGGGTGACCGGCAAACGCCCAGGCGAAGCACATCGTACCCGGTGAAACGCCAGGCTGCGGAGCCGGCCCGGCCACCCCAGTGGTGGCTATGGCCACGCTGGCGTCACTGTCCTTCAACGCACCGAGCGCCATCTCCCACGCCACGGCCTCGCTGGTCAGACCATAACGCTCGATCGTCTCGGGGCTGACGCCCAACAGGCGGCGCTTGGCGCTGGGCGAATATACGACGTAGCCGCTTTCCAGCACCTCACCAGCCCCAGGTAATGTGGCCAGCAGCGTGACCATGGCTCCGGCGGTGCAGGACTCGGCGGTTGTGAGCATCAAGCGATGGTCCTTGAAGTATTGCAAAGCAGTAGCGACGGGGTCGTGGTTCATGATCTTGGCTCGCAGGTGATTTGGCGGTGGACGTCTGCCGATCGCTATTGGTTCAGCATGACGCCCTTTGCCTCCACTGATCATGTGGAGATGAGTTGCGTTGAACTCTGCCGCGCTCCTCGGCTTCCTCTGAATGAGCGCTGTACCACCGCCTGCACCGTAGGTGGATGCGTATGACAGGAGAGCGGTGATGAACGATTTTGCGACGTATTTCTGGATCGCTTTTGCGGTGATCGTCCTATTGATTGATCTCTGGGCGATCGTCAGCGTATACCGGAGTGATAAAGCCGACGCCACCAAGGCTATGTGGGCGCTGATTCTGTTGGTCTTGCCGGTCGTCGGGCTGGCGATCTGGGGCGTGGCGGGCCCACGTGGAATCAAACGCGGGACGGGCCCGTCGTCCCCAGAGCACAGCAAAGGTTAGGAGCGCACCATGAAGCAATCAGATTCGCAGAAGAGCCACGGTGAACAGGAGCGTGACAACGATGCGCGGCGGCCGGATGGTTCGTCGGGCACGTCTCATGACTCCACCGCCCAGAAAGCTGCCCGTGAAAAGGATAAACGACCGAAGAAGGGTGCTGACTGACGAGTTGCTGCTAGGGATCCAACAGCGCCGGACTGTTGAAATTGCTTAACCTGCGGTCGTCGGCAGCACATTCCAGTGCACTTAGGTGTTGGTGCGATAGCGCTTTCTGCAAGCTCCGCTCGCCGTCCTGCCAGGCCTGTTCAAGCACAGGCTTGAGCCGCCGAGGCAAGACGCTGAACATCGGCTGCCAATACCCGCTCTGACGCACCATCGCGGTGGCCTCTTCGGCAGCCGCGAGCTGGCGCAGGGCGTCGATCAATTCACGGTCAATCAGCGGCGAATCACACGCCAGCACCACCACCCACTCATGACGCGCCACCTGCAGGCCGGCGATCACGCCGGCGAGCGGTCCTGGATAATCCCTGTCTTCATCGCCCACGCAGCAGTCGGCGAAGCCGGCATAGACCTGCTGGTTGCGGTTGCACGAGATCACCAGGTCATCGGTGAGCGGTCTGACCACACGCTGTATGTGCGCCACCAGCGGTTCGCCACGCCAAGGCAGCAAGCCCTTGTCACGCCCGCCCATGCGCTGGCCACGGCCTCCGGCGAGGATCAGAACGGAACAGGGGGGCAGGGCAGCAGGCATTGAAAAGGGCTCCGGACAGTGACTGCCCGGAACCCTCTCATTCAACGCCTGGCTTGTCCAGTCAGGCGTCCGGCTTGGCGCTGCGGTGACCGGCAATACGCATGACCACCACGAAGAACACCGGCACGAACACCACGGCCAGGGTCGCACTGAGCATGCCGCCTATCACGCCGGTGCCAATGGCTTGCTGGCTGGCCGAGCTGGCACCGCTGGCAATGGCCAGCGGCACCACGCCGAGGATGAACGCCAGCGAGGTCATGACGATGGGGCGCAGTCGCAGCTTGGCGGCCTGCATGGCCGCATCGGCGGCGTCCACGCCTTGATCGACCAAGCTCTTGGCGAACTCGATGATCAGGATGGCATTCTTCGCCGACAGACCGATCAGGGTGATCAGGCCGACTTTGAAGAAGACGTCGTTGGGCATGCCGCGCAGGGTCACCGCCAGCACCGCACCCAATACGCCCAACGGCACCACCAGCAGCACCGCCGTAGGGATCGACCAGCTCTCGTAGAGTGCTGCCAGGCACAGGAACACCACCAGCAGCGACAGGGCCAACAGTACAGGTGCCTGGCTACCGGACAAGCGCTCCTGCAAGGACAGGCCGGTCCACTCAAGTGCACTGCCGGCGGGTAGGGCATCGACCAGGCGCTGGATTTCCGCCATTGCCTCGCCCGAGCTGTGGCCTGCTGCTGGCTCACCGGAAATCGACACCGCCGGGTAACCGTTGTAGCGCGTCAGTTGCACCGGGCCGCTGAGCCAGCGTGCCTGCACGAAAGCGCCGAGCGGCACCATCTTGCCGCTGGCGTTGCGCACGTGGATCTTCAGCAGATCCTCGACCTGGCTGCGTTGATCGCCCTCGGCTTGAACCACCACGCGTTGCATGCGGCCCTGGTTGGGGAAGTCGTTGACGTAGTTCGAGCCCACGGAAGTGTCGAGCACGGCGCCGATGTCGGCGAAAGACACACCCAGCGCATTGGCCTGACGGCGGTCCACTTCCAGTTGCACCTGCGGGCTCTCGGCCAACGATGCCTCACGTACGTTGGTCAGCACCTTGCTCTTGCGTGCCTGGGCCAGCAGCTCGTCGCGGGCCGCCATGAGACCGGCATGGCCCATGCCGCCGCGGTCCTGCAGGCGGAACTCGAAGCCGGTCGACTCGCCCAGTCCGTCCACCGGCGGCGGCAGCACCGAGTAGGCCACGGCATCCTTGAGCGCCGAGAACGCGATGGTCGCGCGATCGGCGATCGACTGAGCGCTTTCGTCGGCGCCACGCTCGGACCAGTCCTTGAGCGTGGTGAAGGCCAGCGCCGCGTTCTGGCCAGTGCCCGAGAAGCTGAAGCCGAGGATCATCGTGGTGTTGCCCACGCCCGGTTCCTGGGCGTTGTGGGCTTCGATCTGCGCGGCGACCTGTTCGGTACGCATGCGGCTTGCCCCTGGGGGCAACTGGATGTCGGTGATGGTGTAACCCTGGTCCTCGGTGGGCAGGAAGGCGCTGGGTAACTGGCTGAAGCCGTAGCCCAGCACCGCCACCAGCAAACCGTACAGCAGCAGGTAGCGGCCACTGCGGGCCAGGGCGTGGGCGACCCAGCGCTGGTATCCCTGGCTCATGCCCTCGAAGCGGCGATTGAACCAGCCGAAGAAGCCTTTACGCTCATGATGCTCGCCTTTGGCGATGGGCTTGAGCAGGGTCGCGCACAAGGCGGGCGTGAGGCTCAGCGCCAGGAAAGCGGAGAACAGGATCGACACCGCCATCGACAGCGAAAATTGCTGGTAGATCACGCCCACCGAGCCTTTCATGAATGCCATGGGCAGGAATACGGCCACCAGCACCAGGGTGATGCCGATGATCGCGCCGCTGATCTGCCCCATCGCCTTGCGCGTCGCCTCCTTGGGACCTAGACCTTCCTCGGCCATGATCCGCTCGACGTTTTCCACCACCACGATGGCATCATCGACCAGAATGCCGATGGCCAGCACCATGCCGAACAGGGTCAGCACATTGACCGAGAAACCCAGCGCGAGCATCACGGCGAAGGTGCCCATGAGTGCGACTGGCACGACAAGGGTGGGGATCAGGGTGTAACGGATGTTCTGCAGGAACAGGAACATCACCGCGAACACCAGCAGCATCGCTTCGAATAGAGTGCTGATCACCTGCTTGATCGAGACCTTGACGAACGGCGAGGTGTCGTAAGGGATGTCGTATTTGACCCCGGCAGGGAAGTAGCGCGACAGCTCGTCCATCTTCTGCCGCACCAGCGTGGCCGTTTCCATGGCGTTGGCCCCCGGGGACAGCTTGACGCTGAACGCGCTGGTCGCCTTGCCGTTCAGGCGCGTGCCGTATTGGTACTCCTGGGCGCCGATCTCGACGCGAGCGACATCGCCAACGGTGACCACCGAGCCGTCGGGATTGGCCCGCAGCACGATGGCGGCGAACTCTTCTGGCGTGCTGAGCTGACCTTTGACCACCACGTTGGCGGTGATTTCCTGGGTCGGCCGGGTGGGCAGATCGCCGATGCTGCCAGGCGCCACCTGCGCATTCTGCGCCGTAATGGCGCTGGCCACGTCCTGAGGCGTGAGGGCGAAGCCGACCAGCTTGGCCGGATCGATCCAGATCCGCATGGCCCGTTCCGAGCCATAGAGCTGGGCCTTGCCGACACCCTTTATGCGGCGGATCTCGTTCATGACGTTGCGCGCCAGCAGATCGCTCAGGGCGATTTCGTCGTAGCTGCCGTCTTCGGAGGTGAGGGTGCCGAGCAACAGAAAGCCAGTGGAGACTTTCTCCACTTGCAGGCCTTGCTGAGTGACCGGTCGGGGCAGACGCGACTCGACCACTTTCAGACGGTTCTGCACATCGACCTGAGCCAGGTCGGGCACCGTGCCGGGCTCGAAGGTGGCGGTGATGGTGGCGTTGCCCAGGCTGCTCTGGGATTCGAAATACAGCAGATTGTCGGCGCCATTGAGCTCCTGCTCGATAACGCTGACCACGCTCTCATCCATGGTCTGCGCCGAGGCGCCTGGGTACACGGCGTAGATTTCCACCTGCGGCGGCGCGACGTCGGGATACTGGGCGACCGGCAACTGCGGAATGGCCAGCGCGCCGGCGAGCAGGATGAACAAGGCGACCACCCAAGCGAAGATCGGGCGGTCGATGAAGAACTGCGGCATGGGTCAGGCCCTCACTGGCCGGTGTGCTTGACGAGGGGTTGAGCGGACTTGTCGGCGTCGACTTGCACTTGATCTCCGACCTTGACGTGCTGCAGGCCCTCGACCACCACGCGTTCGCCAGGCGTCAGCCCTTCGCTGACGATCCAGCGGTCACCCTGGGCACTGCCCAGGACCACCTGGCGCTCGTCGATACGCTGCTGGTCATCGACCACCAGCACCTTGGGTACGCCGGCGCTGTCGCGCAGAATCGCCCGCTGCGGCACGCTCAGGCCCTTGGGCTGTACCGCCTGCTCCAGTCGCACGCGCACGTAGCTGCCGGGCAGCAGGTCCAGGTCTGGATTGGGGAACTCGCTGCGCAAGGTAATCTGGTTGGTGCTCGGGTCGACGCTGATATCGGAGAACAACAGCTTGCCCGGCAGCGGGTAGGCACTGCCGTCGTCCTGAATCAGCGTGGCGCGGGCCTGGTCGGGGCCGACCTGCTGCAGTTCGCCTGCGCGCAGGGCGCGGCGCAAGGCACTGAGGTCGCGGGTCGACTGGGTGACGTCGGCATGGATCGGGTCGAGTTGCTGGATGACGGCCATCTCGGTGGCCTCGCTCTGTCCGACCAGAGCGCCCTCGGTGACCCGCGCGCGGCCGATGCGACCGGAAATCGGTGCGGTGACCGTGGCGTAGCCCAAGTTCAGTCGCGCACGCTCCAGGGCTGCCTTGGCCTCGGCCACCTGGGCACCGCCCTGCAGGAAGGCGGCACGGGCGTTGTCGTATTCCTGACGGCTCACGGCATTTTCTTCGACCAACTGCCGGTAGCGCTGCTCCTGAAGCCGCGCCTGGTACAAGGTAGCCTCGGCGCGGGCGAGGGCAGCGCGAGCGCTGTCGTGATCGGCCTTGAACGGTGCCGGGTCGATCAGGAACAGCGCATCGCCTTGCTTGACGTCGCTGCCTTCGCGATACACCCGCTTGAGCACCACGCCGGCGACGCGGGCGCGTACCTCGGCCGTCCTGGGCGCCAGAATACGCCCGCTCAGTTCGGTGCTGATGGCCAGGGCCTGCGGCTGCACGGTCTCGACCCGCACCTGAGGCGCCGGCGCGTCGGTTTCCTGATCGTTGGCGTCGTCGCAACCGGCTAGGACCAAGCCCAGCACGGTCAAAAGCGCCAGACGGCGCTTGAAGAAGGGAATAGACATACGGATCTTCCAGATAGGATCGTGCCTATGCTACGGCAGCCGTTCGCGTGCGTGCTGTTAAGCTATGTAGGTCGTGTGTGAAAAAGTGTAAGGAGCGTGCTGTGCGCTGCGTAGGATTCTATATCCTGCGGGCAACGGGCCGTGTCGGCCTTTTCACTCTGATGACCCTCAAGCGCCCATGCCCAACATACTCTTGGTCGAAGACGACAGCGCGCTGTCGGAGCTGATCGCCAGCTACCTGCAACGCAACGATTTCCATGTCCGGGTGATCGCCCGTGGCGACCACGTGCTCGAGGAGTTCCGCCGCCAGCGTCCGGACCTGGTGGTGCTCGACCTGATGCTGCCGGGCCTGGATGGATTGCAGGTCTGTCGCCTGCTGCGCCAGGAGTCGCAGAGCCTGCCCATCCTCATGCTCACCGCTCGCGACGACAGCCATGATCAGGTATTGGGCCTGGAGATGGGTGCCGATGACTACGTCAACAAGCCGTGCGAGCCACGAGTGTTGCTGGCCCGTGTACGCACTTTGCTGCGCCGTAGCAGCGTGGGCGAGCCGCGCCTGGACCACGAGCTGATCGAAATCGGTGGACTGAGCATCGATCTGGCCGAGCGAACAGTCAGTTGGCGCGGCGCCGAGGTCGAGTTGTCCAGTGGTGAGTACAACCTGCTGGTGGTGCTGGCGCGCAATGCCGGCGAGGTGCTCAGTCGCGACCGTATCCTGCAGCAGCTGCGTGGTATCGAGTTCAACGGCACCGACCGCTCCGTGGACGTGGCGATCTCCAAGCTGCGGCGCAAGTTCGACGATCACGCCGGCGAAGCACGCAAGATCAAGACTGTGTGGGGCAAGGGTTACTTGTTCAGCCGGGTCGAGTGGGAGTACTGAGCCGCCATGCTCAAGTTCCTGGTACGACTCTACCTGCTGATCATCGTCGCCTACGCCGGCGCGCTGCTGCTGATTCCCGATGCCATCGTCGGTGCGTTCCGCGATCGTTTCATGGCCTACAACCTGGATCAGACCCGTGGTGTGCAATCGCTGATCGTCCGTCAATTCCAGCAGGCGCCTCAGTCACGCTGGCCGCAGGTGGAGCAGGAACTGGCTGCCGCGTTCGCACCCTTGCAGGTGCAACTGCTGCGCATGGACGACCCGGATCTCAAGCCAGCCGAGCGCGCACGCCTGGAACGCGGGCAGCACGCCCTGCGCCTGGCGGACTGGGGTTATTACCAGACCATCATGGCGCCGCTGGATCGCAATTGGTTCGTGCGTCTGAACTCGCCACCGGACCCGCTGGACATCAACGTGTTGTCGTGGGGCGTGACGGTACTGATCGGCGCGGCCATGCTCGGCTGCCTGCTGCTGTGGGTCTGGCCGCACTGGCGTGACCTGGAGCGGCTCAAGGACACCGCCCGACGCCTGGGGCGCGGCGAGATGTCCGAGCGCACGCAGATTTCCCCGCGCTCCAACATCGGCGAGCTGGCGGGGGTGTTCGACACCATGGCTGGCGACCTGGAGCGCCAGGTCAGGCAGCAGCGCGAGCTGCTCGATGCCGTCTCTCACGAGCTACGTACGCCGTTGACCCGGCTGGACTTCGGGCTGGTACTGCTGTTCGACGAGGTGCCCGCCGCCAGTCGCAAGCGTCTGCTGGAACTGGTCGGGCATGTGCGCGAGCTGGACGAACTGGTGCTGGAGCTTTTGTCCTACAGCCGGCTGGACAACGCCGAGCAGGTGCGCGAGCGGGTGGAGGTTTCGCTGGTCGAACTGGTCGACAGCGTGATCGGGGGTTTCGCCGAAGAGCTCGACGGGCGCGGCGTCCAATGGGAGGTGCACGCCGATGAGGGGCTGCCGCGCTTCGTGCTCGATCCGCGGCTGACAGCGCGGGCGGTACAGAATCTGGTGCGCAACGCCATGCGCTACTGCGACCGACGCCTGCTGCTGCGCCTGACCCAGGAAGCCGACCGGGCCTGTCTGCTGACGGTCGAGGACGATGGCATCGGCATTCCGCCCGAAGAACGCGAGCGAATTTTCCAGCCGTTCTATCGTCTGGATCGCAGCCGAGACCGCAGTACCGGTGGCTTCGGCCTGGGCTTGGCGATCAGCCGTCGAGCCATCGAGGGGCAGGGCGGAACCCTGACGGCGGCGCAGTCCGCCTTGGGCGGGGCGCAATTCAGGATTCGCCTTCCGGCAGGCGCCCTGCAACCCAGCTGAACAGCGCTCGCAAAAAAGGGCTGCCAGGCAGCCCTTAGTGCATCGTCCGTGAGGACTTAGAACACCACACCCTGACTACGCAGGTAGTCATCGTAAGTGCCGCTGAAGTCGATCACGCCATCGGCCGACAGCTCGATGATGCGCGTAGCCAGCGAGGATACGAACTCGCGGTCATGGCTGACGAACAGCAGGGTGCCCGGATAGTTCTCCAGCGCCAGGTTCAGCGCCTCGATGGATTCCATGTCCAAGTGGTTGGTCGGCTCGTCCATCACCAGCACGTTAGGCTTCTGCAGGGTCAGCTTGCCGAACAGCATACGGCCTTGCTCACCACCGGAAATCACTTTGACCGACTTGAGAATCTCGTCGTTGGAGAACAGCATGCGGCCGAGCGTGCCACGGATGACCTGCTCGCCGCTGGTCCACTGACCCATCCAGTCGAACAGGGTCACGTCGTCTTCGAAGTCGTGGGCATGATCCTGCGCGTAGTAACCCACCTCGGCGCTGTCGGTCCATTTGACCGAACCCGCGTCGGGCTGCAGTTCACCGACCAGGGTGCGCAGCAGCGTGGTCTTGCCGATGCCGTTGGGGCCGATGATCGCCACGCGCTCGCCGGCTTCGACGGTGATGTCGAAGTTCTTGAACAGCACCTTGTCGTCGAAGGCCTTGGCCATTTTTTCCACGACCACGGCCTGACGGTGCAGTTTCTTGGTCTGCTCGAAGCGGATGAACGGACTGACCCGGCTGGAGGGCTTGACCTCGGCAAGCTGGATCTTGTCGATCTGCTTGGCCCGGGAAGTGGCCTGCTTGGCCTTCGAGGCGTTGGCCGAGAAGCGGCTGACGAAGGTCTGCAGCTCGGCGATCTGCGCTTTCTTCTTGGCGTTGTCCGAGAGCAACTGTTCGCGGGCCTGGGTGGCTGCGGTCATGTACTCGTCGTAGTTGCCTGGGAACAGACGCAGTTCACCGTAGTCCAGGTCGGCCATGTGGGTGCAGACGCTGTTGAGGAAGTGACGGTCGTGGGAAATGATCACCATGGTGCTGTTGCGCGCAGTGAGCACGTTTTCCAGCCAGCGGATGGTGTTGATGTCCAGGTGGTTGGTCGGCTCGTCGAGCAGCAGCACGTCCGGATCGGAGAACAGCGCCTGGGCCAGCAGCACGCGCAGCTTCCAGCCCGGCGCCACTTCGCTCATCGGACCGAAATGCTGCTCCAGCGCAATACCCAGGCCCAGCAGCAGTTCGCCGGCACGCGATTCGGCGGTGTAGCCGTCCATTTCAGCGAACTCGGTTTCCAGCTCGGCGACGGCCATGCCGTCTTCCTCGGTCATTTCCGGCAGCGAGTAGATGCGGTCGCGTTCGGCCTTGACCTTCCACAGCTGGCTGTGGCCCATGATCACTGTGTCGATGACACTGAACTGTTCATAGGCGAACTGATCCTGACGCAGCTTGCCCAGGCGCGTGTTGGGCTCGAGCATCACCTGGCCGGCGCTGGGCTCCAGATCGCCGCCCAGGATTTTCATGAAGGTCGACTTGCCGCAACCGTTGGCGCCGATCAGGCCGTAGCGGTTGCCGTTGTTGAATTTGACGGAGACGTTCTCGAACAGGGGCTTGGAGCCGAACTGCATGGTGATGTTGGCGGTAGAGATCAAAGGGCTAACCTATCAGTCACTTACAGGGCCGGATTTCAACCTGATACCGAATTGATACCAATTTTGAGTTTTTCCAGCTCGCTCCAGTCGGAGCTTGAGTTGAGCCAACGGGCATAAGTCGACAGCAGCATTTGAACGCTGTGACCCAGCTGTTGGGCGATAAATGCGGGATTGAGCCCGGACATTAAGCATATTGTCGCATAGGTATGACGGCAGTTGTACGGGGGGCGACGGCGAATACCCAGCTCACGCAGGACTGGTACCCACTGTTTGTGCAGGTCAGACGTCTGCTTCACATATTCGGCGTTCTTCGACGGCGGAAATACGAACGGCGTGGCGGTCACCGCTCCCTTGCCATCCTTGCGGCGCTCTGCGTAAAGCCTGGCGAACTGGATAGCTCGCAAGGCCCGATCGTTCAGGAGCACGAAGCGATCCCTGCCGGTTTTCGTTCGCTCCTCAACCTCACCCAGGGCGACCGTCCTCCTGACATGCACCGTCCGCTTGGTCATGTCGATCACATCCCAGCGGACCGCCAGTGCTTCCGACAGGCGCAACCCAGTGAAGAACATGAACTCGAACAGTGCCGCGTAAATCAGGCTCGGCCAATGCTTGTGTTCATACAGTTTTCTGATGATGGTGTTGGCTTCGGCCAAGGTGAAGGGGTCGATCTCTTTCCTCGAACGCTTCGGAAGCTCGATCAGTTCGGCAGGATTCTTGGCCAGCAGACCCTCTCGGGTGGCAGCGGACAGGATCGTCGACAACCTGGTGATAGCGTTGCGTTTCACGTTCGCCGAGGTCCACTCCGTTTCCGTGATGACCCGTCGTAACAGCGTGGTGGTGATCAGGTCGACGCGGACCAGCGCTAGGCGGGGGATCCAGTAGAGGTTGAGGGCGCTCTTGTAATTGTTATGGGTCCCCTGCGTGATTTCTCGACTATCCAGCCAGAGCTGGGCGTACTCGCCGAAAGTCGGCTTCCCTCCGACCACGGTCTGCGAGCCAGGGAAGAGCTCAGCGTATTTCTCTTGGTCCAGGAGGCCAAGTTTGTTAAGGCTGGTTACCTGATCGCGAAGGTTGGATGCAGCCTTGATGCCTTTTTGTGTCGGGGGATAGGGCAACGTTTCGCATCGACGGATACCGTCCCATGTGAAACGAATCCGGATTGCGTTGCGGAAGATCTCGACCCCGCGGGGTAAACCCATTGGCTTTCCAGCCATTCGTCATACCTCTTCTTGCTATAGATGATTCGGCCGCCGTGCTTCATCCAGACGCCCTCGGGAATCTTCCCGTCCAAGCGTCGATGTTCCAGGGAGCGTTTTGAGCAGCCGATAAGCTCGGCCATCAGCTTTTCGGTGACCTTGTCGACGTCGCCGGATTCGTTGATTTCCATGGGGTGGTCTCCACGCCGCCGGTGGCGGCAGCTGATGGTCAATCGACCTGGTAGTAGACGTAGCAGTTGACGCCCTGGTCCTTAAGCGACTTATGCATCGCCTGTACGCCGGCGCTGTGCTGATTGCCGATGCCTGGCCAAGGCGTGTCCAGATGGACGCCCTGCTGGTGGTAGCGGCTCTTCTTCTGCACGTAGCCCGGCAGGCTGGGCAGCTGGCTGGCGCGAAGTCCTGGAACGGGAATGACAACGCGGTCGAGGTTGGCGCTGCCGCCATCATTGGTGCAGGCCGCTGCTGCCGCTTTGCCAGCCTCGGTGGCAATACGCACTTTCTCGGGCAGGGTGGCCAGTTCTTCTTTCGTCATGGCAATAGCTCTCCATGCCCGCGCATGTCGGCGGGCTTGTGTGGTACAAGAATTATTCGAAAAAGGGGGATCACATGGGCAAGACAGCTAAACCGTTCTATCTGGTGGCCGCGCCACTCATCGCTACCGGAGCAGCGTTCGCCGCTGTGGGTGCATCCGGACAAGCAGCCTTTGGCTACACCGCCGTGGGTCTGCTTGT